>JBJMGN010000055.1:0-8702 GCA_045807885.1 Pyrinomonadaceae bacterium
CCGGCTGGAAGCGAAACTCCGAAACATTGATCTGGATTCCAAAACAGTCGAGCTCGTTGACGGCAGCGTCGTTCAAGGTAGAGCAATCGTTATTGCAACGGGTGTTCGCCGGCGAACTCTCCAGGTCGCAGGTGAAAACGAATTTACGGGCCGCGGGATCTTGACGTCGGGTGCAAAGGAGAAGCACTTGGTCAAAAACGCTCGAGTGCTGATCGTCGGCGGCGGAGATGCCGCGCTTGAGAATGCGTTGATCCTCGCAGAACAAGCTTCGAAAGTAATAGTAGTTCACCGTAGAAATGAGTTCTCAGCCCGGAAGGAATTTGTTGAATCTGCAGCGGGGAAACCCAATGTCGAATTCAAACCTGGGCGATCGGTCAAAGGGTTTTTCGGCGGCGACCATTTGTCAGAAGTCGAGATCGTCGACGAAATCGGAAAGATATCACGAATCGCGGTTGATTTTGCGTTAGTACGAATTGGGGTCCAACCCAACATTGAAAGTTTTCGTAAACAGATCGAAACTACCTCGGGCGGTTATGCCGTTGTTTCAGCCGAGTTTGAAACAAGCTGTGCGAATGTTTTCGCAATCGGCGATGTGGCTTGCCCAAATTCACCCACAATTTCGACTGCCGTGGGGTCAGCGGCGATTGCAGTTAAAAAGCTCAAGAGTTCCGTCCAATCCTCCAAATCCAATCCGAAAATTTGAATCTGAATACGATAGTTCGTTTAGTGTCAGCTACTTAGCGTTCAATCGTTCGTACAAGTGTACATTTCATTGAACACCGGTGTTCATCTTATTGCACCCGTCTGTAACTGGCATTCAATTTTTAGTCAATCAAAAAGCCTACTTCGTCACACTTGCACGTCAAATCGTTCGTATAGATGTTTGTTCGCCGAAATTTTGGAACACTTTGTGCGTAAAAGCGACATTGCAGTTGAGCGTTTTTTTGAGTTACTTGCCTGCAAAGTCTCGGTCCCCCTTGCAGTGCTCAAAAACTTTTAGATTGCATTGATTTGGAACAGTGCTTCTGGTCGGCGTGCAATTTTCGCCAGATTACAGGAGCGATGTCCAATTGTTTCAGAAACACCTAACAAGGAGGCTACGAATGAGTAATTCGTTACTTTGGACTTCATTCAAAAACTCAGCCTGGGGAAAACATTTTCCGGCGCTGCGATTTTTGGTCTATTCATTTTTATTCCTATTTCTAATTTCAATCAATTCCTATGGTCAATCAGTTTCGGGCGTTACCGGAATTGTCACCGACCCAAACGGCGCAGTGGTTGCGGGCGCAAAAGTCACGCTTACCGATACAAGAACATCGCGGGAGCTGACTACTACAAGTAGCGATAACGGATCGTATGCGTTTGCAAACGTGCCCCCGGGGGATGCCTATAAGCTCACGTTTTCGGGACCGGGTTTTCAGACGTTGGTCATGAGCAATGTGACGCTTGGTGTCGCTAAGACCGAAACATATAACGCTACCCTTACAGCCGGTGATGTTAGCGCCACTGTCGATGTGGTTACCACAAGTACGGGCGACACGCTGAACACCACGGACGCGAGTATCGGTAACGTCATTGACACTCGCCAGCTTCGCGAATTGCCAATTCAAATCCGCAGTTCGCCGGCGGCTTTGATCGGGTTGCAGCCCGGCGTCGTTGGCAACAACGTCGGCACCAGCACGACCAATCGAGTGGGTTCGGTAACGGGCTCGAGGGCTGACCAGGGCAATATTACCATCGACGGTTTTGACGCTAACGATCAGGCCACTGGTCAATTTGCCGCTACAACAGGAAACGCTCCGATCGATTCCGTACAGGAATTTCGGGCGATCTCGACGAATCCGAACGCTTCGCAAGGCCGAAGTGCCGGTGGACAAGTTGAGATAGTCACAAAGAGCGGTTCAAATCAGTTTCACGGCAATTTGTACGAGTACAACCGTAATGAAGCATTAGCTGCAAACAGCTTTTTTGCGAACCGCGCAGGGCGCTATACGGAGCAGGACCAGACGCTGAGCGGTGGAATCCTAATTGCTGGCACTGAGAAGCAACCACGTCCGCATTTGGTCCGCAACCAGTTTGGCGGCAGTTTGGGCGGGCCTCTTCCGCGCCTCCTCTTCGGCGAACGCGATCCGAAAGATCCTCTTTTCGCAAGTGGGAAGGACAAACTGTTTTTCTTTTTCAATTATGAAGGTCGTAGAGATGCACAAGGCATACCCTCAACCCGAACAGTTCCTTTGGATCACTTTAGAGCCGGAAGTGTTGCGTACATTAACAACACCCCAGGATGTACCTCACAAAGCCGCCTGAACACGACACCTCAGTGCATCACGATCTTGTCGCCTGCTCAGGTCGCTGCGATCGATCCGCTCGGGATCGGTGCTAATGCCGCTCTGCTCAGTTACGTCAATTCGCGTTATCCGCGTGCGAACGATTTCACGCTGGGCGACGGTATAAACACCGGCGGATTTCGGTTCAATGCAGCCTCGGCTCGTGAAGACAATACATACGTTGGAAGGATCGATGCCAACCTCACTGATCGGAGCAAGCTGTTTGTTCGATTGAATATTGCTCGTCGCACCCAGGACGACATTGTTAACTCAGTCGCGCAGCAATTCCCCGGCGACCCTCGAACGGCACTTATCGTGGTAAAGGATTATCTCCTAGGTGGTGGTTGGAGCTGGGCGATCACGGACACGTTTTTCAATCAGTTTTCGATCGGAAACGCGCATTCGGGACTGGATTTCCCGAATTTGCTTGATCCGCTTACGCCAAACATTTGGACATTTATGAATACGACATCTGGCGGCGCGATCTCGGCTCCCTGGGGTGGTATTAGCGAACAGGATCGAACCGTCGATACACCTACAATTCGTGATGATGCATCGTGGGTTCGCGGAAATCACACCTTTCTGTTTGGCGGGCAATTCAAGCCAATTCGTTCTCAGTCGGGCATCCGCAACGACTTTAACTTTATCCAGGTCGGGCTTGGTGGAAACCGCAACTCTCTCGGAACCGCAACTCGCCCAGCTAACTTGTTGCAAACTACTACCGCAGTAAATGCGTGGGACAGAGCATTCCCGTTTTCTCTGGGTCGAATCGGGCAGATCGCTACAAACTTCAATTACGGTTTCGAGGGTGATCCGTTCGACTTAGCAACAGGGAAATCGCGAGAGTTTCGTTACAACGAATACGAACTTTACCTTCAAGATAACTGGAGGGTAACGCCAAGCCTCACGCTGAATCTCGGACTGAGATGGGGTTACTACGAACCTCCGTATGAAGTGAACGGGTTCCAAACCACACATAATACAGACATCAGTGACCTCTTTCCTGTTCGTGTCTCGAACGGAGCAAGCGGGATCGGCGGCGATGCTGCGGAACCATTTCTTACGTATGATCTCGCTGGAAAAGGTAACGATCGACCTGGTTATTATCCAGGTGACAAAAATAACTTTGCTCCTCGCGTAGGTTTCGCGTGGGCCCCGTCTTTCGAGGGTGGTATAGGCAAAGCATTGTTCGGCGATCGAAAGACGTCTATACGCGGAGGCTATTCGCTGCAGTATGAACGAGTTGGCGGCGCCCTGACCTTTATTCAGGATCAGGTGTCGTATCTCTTTGATAACACTGCTACAACTGCTTTTGGCGGCTTGGGCGCAAGTAATGTCGATCTGGCGCTCGATCCCCGTTTCACGGCGATCAATCAATTGCCGATCGCGAACACCGCTCCTGTAATTACGAGACCGCTCACGCCTTTTGTTGAGGGCGGCGTTCCATTCGGCAATACAGAAGGGCAGACCAATTACACGATCTCGAATACTTTCGAGGTGCCATACTATCACCAGTACAGTATTGGTTTTCAGCGAGAGTTACCCGGAGATTTTCTGATCGACGTTTCGTACGTTGGCAGGAAGGGCCGAAAGCTCTTTACACAGGCTGATGCAGCTCAGATCGTGGACTTCAAAGATCCTGCTTCTGGGCAGACCCTGCTTCAGGCGTTCAACCTTGTTCAGGCACAACTGAACTCGGGCGTCGCAGCATCTCAAGTGACTGCACAGCCATTTTTCGAGAATCAGGGGGCCTTGGCTGGAAATAACTGTACTGTCGCAAACGCAGTATGTACGCGATTTCTCGCGGCGAATGTCGGATCGTTGATCAGTATTGGCGATGCTTCAGACACAGTACAGTTTGCGAATGCCACTGGAATTCTTCGAAACAATGTAGGCTTGAGCGGACAGTTTTCCACAAATGCTTACATTACCAATTTGGGCCATTCGAACTATGATGCCCTGCTGGTAAGCATACAAAAGCGATTTTCGAAAGGCTTCCAATTCGACGTCAACTATACGTATTCGCATTCAAAGGACAACAACTCCAGCGTTGCAAATACAGTTTTTGGCGGCTTGATCTGCGATCTTCGAGACATTGACCGTTGCTATGGACCGTCGGATTTTGATATCCGGCATTTGGTGAATGTTAACGGGATCTGGGAACTTCCATTCGGACGCGGAAAGGCCTTCGGCTCTAACGCATCGGGTTGGGTTGATCAATTGATCGGTGGTTGGCAGCTGTCAGGTATATACCAGTATCGTTCCGGCTTGCCGTTCAGTACCACAACCGGTTCGTTCCCAGTTGGGTTTGTATTTGATAGCCCCGCAGTACTCACAGGCAATGCCTCTGCCTTAGTCGGGGGTATCGACCCGAATCAGTCTGCTGTTCAGTTCTTCGGAGATCTCGATGCGGCAAGAGACGCATTGAGAAATCCCGTTGGCGGAGAGATCGGTCAGCGCAACAACCTTCGCGGTCCGACTTTCTGGACTGTTGATCTGAGCATAGCGAAAAACTTCAGATTGCCTTGGGAAGGGCATCGGTTGCAGATTCGAGCGGACGCATTCAACGCGTTCAATCGCAACAATTTTGGCCTTCCTAATGCTAATTTCAATTCGACAAATTTCGGCGCGATCACTACATCCGCGAACTTGCCTCGAGAGATACAGCTCGGGATTCGTTGGGACTTTTAATACCACCGGTATTGACGGTCAAAAACTTGGGCTCTTCGGCACTGCCGAAAGAGCCTTTTTTCTAATATAGCGTTCACTAACACACCGGCTATTATCACCACCGTCGAGTCGCACTCATCAGTGGTCAAGCAAATCAAGAGCTCCAACTGACCTCCGAAACCAATCCGAAAATTTGAATCTGAATACGATAATCCATTTGGTATCAAGGAGTTAGTGTTCATTCCCTTGTACGACTGTACATTCCATTGAGCGCATGTATTTCTCTCTCTGCAACGGCTTGCCACAGGTTTTAGGTTTTTTACCAATGAAAAAGCGTAGTTCGTCACGTTTACCCCTCAAATCGTTCGTTTCGCGTTTTGCCAAGTGAAATTTTGGAACGGTTTGTGCCTAAACACGAAGTTGCAGTTGAACATGTTCTGAGTTACTTGCTGCAAGGCCTTCGATCCCCTTTTGCGGTATTGGGAATATTCAATCTGCCTTTTTAATTGCACGTTTGAATCTGACACGTCTTTTGGCGTGTGTTTGCTATACCACACTTACTAGGAGTTAATAATGAATAGATTTTTATTAGTGATTATTATGATCCTTGTTGCCTTGGCCGGTGCCAATGCTCAAGGTGTTTCTGGTGTGACGGGCGTGGTGGCCGATCCTACAGGAGCGGTAATTCCGGGCGTTAAGGTAACGTTATTCGATACGAAAACCTCTAGAGAACTCACGACCACGACCAATGAAAATGGAATATATACGTTTAACAACATTCCGCCGGGCACCGGCTTCCGACTTACATTCGCTGCCCCAAACTTTCAGACCTTTGTGCTGAATGATATCGCACTTGGAATCGCGAGAACGGAAACGCACGATGTACGACTTTCCGCTGGACAGGTTTCCGAAACAGTTACCGTAACCGCGACTGCAGGTGAAGCCACCTTGAATACAACCGATGCCAGTGTCGGTAATGTGATCAGCGAACGGCAGATCCGAGAACTTCCCATTCAGCTTCGCGACAACCCGGCAGCACTTTTGGGCCTACAGCCCGGCGTAGTCGGTGACAATGTCGGTACAGGCAACGTGAATCGAGTTGGCTCGGTGACCGGTGCCCGTGCCGACCAGACCAACATTATGGTTGACGGTATTGATTCAAACGATGTCACGACCGGCCAGGCCTTCGTAACCGTGGGTAACCTTCCGATCGATTCAGTTCAGGAGTTCAGAGCTACGACCGCAAATCCGGGCGCTTCGCAGGGACGAAGCAGCGGTGGGCAGATCGAGATCGGTACAAGACCTGGAACGAATGATTTTCATGGTTCGCTTCGCGAGTTTTATCGCGGCGAAAAATTTGCAGCCAACACTTTCTTCAATAATAGAAATGGAGTCGCAAGGCCGGCACTGCAGCGTCATCAGTTTGGCGGAAGCCTTGGCGGCCCCCTGCCATTTCCGCACTTTGGAGAGGGCGGCCCGATCTTCAGTAGCGGCCGGGACAAACTCTTCTTCTTCTTCGATTATGAAGGCAGGCGCGATAATTCCGAGGTGGCTGCCCCTGCGCGAACGGTGCCGCTTCAGCACTTCCGCGAAGGTCGGATCGCTTATGTTTTGGCCACGTCGACAACTACCGGAACCGCGTGTCCCGCGAACGCGCGTCTGGATACGAGGCCCGATTGCATAGGATTCGTTAACCAGGCCCAAAGCGCGGTTTTAGATCCGCTTCATGTCGGATTCAACCCGGGTTTGCTGGCCTTTATCAACGATCGTTATCCTGTTCCCAATGATCCGAACGGAAACGGCCTCAATACGGGACTATTCAGATTCAACGCGCCGGTCGTACTAGCCAATAACACGTATACGACGCGTATTGATGCGAACATCAACGACACCCAGCGAATGTTTGGCAGGCTCACGCTCACTCGTAACAGCCAGACGAATGCTATTCAACAGTTTCCCGGGGATGCAGATGCACAGGTATTAGACGATAAGAGCTACCAGTTCGTAGTAGGTCACACGTGGGTCATAAGCCCCTCACTTACGAACCAGGCGACCGTCGGGATATCCCGCCAAAAATGGTTTTTTAACATACCTGATTCTCCGACGTTTCCTGCGAGCTTAACTTTTGCGATTTTGACGAATCCATTTTCCACAACTGCCTATCAGGATCGCGATGTCATCGTTCCTACCATCCGCGACGACGTGACCTGGACAAAGGGAAATCACACGTTCCAATTCGGCGGGTCCTATAAACCGATTCGTCAGAACACAACGCTAACTAACGATCTTGACTTTCCTTCTGTCGGTCTCGGAGGCGGTCTGACCGCTTTGAATTCTTCATTCCGGCCGGCAAATATTCTCGCAGGGGCCGTTACTAACTACGATGCTGCTTTTACATTCGCTTTGGGCCGACTTGCAAGTCAGGGCAGCAGATACGTGTACGACCCGTCCGGTAATGCACTACCTCTGGGAACAGGGCGAATCCGTCACTGGGTCTATGACGAGACGGAGCTTTACGCGCAAGACACCTGGAAAATACGCCCGAACCTGACGGTGAATTTTGGGTTGAGATGGACCCTATACCCGGCTCCCTACGAAAGGGACGGTTTCCAGACGGGAACCGACGTTTCGTTGAATCAGCTTTTCGATACGCGGGTAGCGAATGCCGCGGCCGGAGTCAGCGGCAACACTGTAGAGCCGCTTCTTACCTATACATTGGCCGGAAACGGCAACGACGGCCAGCCAATGTATAAAACCGACTGGGATAATTTCTCTCCCAGGATCGGGTTCAATTACAATCCTTCGTTTACCTCAGGATTGTTAGGGACCATTTTCGGAGAGAGGAAAACCGCGATCCGAGGCGGCTACTCGCTGCTCTACGATCGGCCGGGTGGTGCGGTCTCGTTCCTCGTCGATCAAAATAGCTACATTTTCGACCGGAGCGTAACGCTCAATTTCGGTAATGCTCTTGATATTCCCGGAAGCCTGCGTAACGATCCGCGGTTTACCACGATCGATAATTTTCCCACACTAACGGTACCGCCGGTGGTAACTAACCCGATCACCCCGAATCTTAATGCCGCCGGTCGTCCGATCGGACTTGCAAATTCAAATTCCAACTATTTGGCAGAGCCGGGCTTCGAGATTCCTTATTCGCATCAGTGGAGCTTAGGCGTCCAACGCGAATTACCGGGAAACATGATCATCGACGTTTCTTACGTTGGGCGCAGGGGCAAAAAACTTTTCGCATTGGCCGATGCGGCACAAGTGGTCAATTTCAAGGACCCAGCGTCAGGTCAGACACTGTTTGACGCATTGAACGCGATACAGCCCCAGGTGCAGGCAAACATAGCGAACGACGTTGACCCGACCACCGGAGTAGTAGCGCAGCCGTTTTTCGAAAACCAGATGCGTGCCGGTATTCAAGGGTTGCGGCTGCCGACGCAATCGTGTCAGACGTTTATCGGCCCGACCGGCACCTGCACACAGCTTGCCGTAGCACTTTTCCCTGATCTGGTTCGGGGCGGAGGAACTGCCGATTTCGTTCAACAGCTGTATTTTAATCGGTTAATCCTGCCGAACGTCGGAATGAGCGCACAGTTTGCTCGAAATACCTTCGTTTCGAATCTGGGTGAATCGAGTTACGACGGCATGTTGGTTAGCTTGAGAAAGCGATTTTCGAAGGGCTACCAGTTTGACGTGAAT
>JBJMGN010000056.1:0-6830 GCA_045807885.1 Pyrinomonadaceae bacterium
CTCGTTCAGCGGTATCTTTGCACTGATAAACCGCGGGCTGCCATTACCGCATTAATGACGTCTGGAGCGGTCGTGCTGGGCCAATTCATCGGATTTTTATTTATCGGTGTTCTCCTGTTCGCCTTTTACTCGCCTTACAATATGGCCGGCTATGAAAATGCGACGGGCGCTTTTCCTTTTTCCGGCGGCGATAAGGTATTTCCTGATTTCATCACGCAGAAAATGCCCACGGGATTATCTGGTTTGGTCGTTGCAGCTATCTTCGCCGCCGCGCTTTCATCGTCGTTGAACTCCATTGCCGCTACAACTGTGAACGATATTTACAAACGCTTCGCCCCGGATGCGCCTGACAAACAGTTGGTACGCGTGGCCGGCATCCTGACTGTCGTTGTGGGGATTGTGCAGATCGCGATTGCGATCGCTTTGCGTAACGCCAACAGCTCGGCCCTCGGCATGGCCCTTTCGGTTGCATCACTCATAAACGGCCCGATCCTCGGCGTATTTCTTGTCGGCGCGTTTATCAAGCGCGCGAAGGAATCGCACGCCCTTGCGGGTATGACCGCCAGTATTGCAATTATGCTCTACGTCCTTTTCGGCACATCGATCGCATGGCTGTGGTACGCGCTGATCGGCAGTTCCATTACTTTCGTAGTTGCATTTATCGCATCCGCTGTTTTTCCCAAAACAATGCTCAAAACATTATTGGGCCTGGTAATTTTATACGCACTCATTTGCGGCTTAACTCCTGTCGCTTCTGCTCAACGGTTTGAGCCGTCGAAAAAGTCTTGGGAAAAGGCAGCGAAGCTCCTAAAGAAAATGTCAGTCGACGAAAAGGTTGGCCAACTGGTTCACGTCGGCGTGAACGCGCATTTCGCCAATCAGGACAGTGCGTTTTTCAAGGCTCTTCAACGCCAGGTCATTGAAAACAAGGTCGGCGGGATCATCTTCTTCGTCGGGCCGGTTTACGACACGGTGCATCTCGCAAATCGCATGCAGGAATCTGCAAAGATTCCGTTGCTGATGTCCCTCGATGCTGAGACGGGCGTCGGCATGCGTTTCGAGAGCACGACGACCTTTCCCTGGGCAATGGCGATTTCAGCGACAGGCGATTCCGAGCTTGCCCGAAGAATGGGGGCCGCGACAGGCCGCGAAGCTCGAGCTTCCGGTTTTCGATACGTTTTTGCTCCGGTGCTTGATGTCAACAATAATTCTGAAAATCCGGTAATAAATGTCCGCAGCTTCGGTGAAGATCCGGAAGACGTCGCAAAGTACGGCGTCGCATTTATGAATGGATTGCAAAGTGAAGGCGTGATCGCGACAGCAAAGCATTTCCCCGGCCACGGCGACACCAATATTGACTCTCATCGCGGGCTTCCGATCGTCGACCGTTCCCGCACTCAGCTCGACAAAACTGAACTGCTTCCGTTTCGGCGCGCTATCGACGCCGGGATCGCATCCATCATGATAGGCCATATCGGTCTGCCTCAGATCGACGGAGAGGAGATAAAACCCCTCGCACAGATCACCGCTTCGTCGTACAACGAAGATGAAGAGATCGTCAACCAAAACGGCAACATTCCCGCCTCGCTTTCGGCAAAGCTGCAAACTCAAATGTTGCGAAACGAATTTGGGTTCAAAGGCCTGATCGTGTCGGATGCTCTTGATATGAGCGGGCTGACGATCTATTTTCGCCCGGAAGAGTCCGGTGTCCGGGCGCTGCTCGCAGGTACTGACATCCTGCTCAAGCCCGGCGATGCCGACGCGATCATTCGCGGAATAAAGTCCGCGCTTGCCTCCGGCCGCATTCCCGAAGCAAGGTTGAACGAGGCTGTGTTAAAGCAGCTCGCATGGAAATACGAATTCGGATTATTTAAACATCGAATTACGTCGCTCGAAGATCTTGACCGGACGATATCCGGAAACGAGACCGAAAAACTCGCCGACGAGATCAGCGAAAAAGCCATAACGCTTGTTCGCAATGATGTTCAGCTGCCGATCGACCGGAGTCAAAAGATCGCCGTCCTCGGCATTTCAAACGGATTTGATGGCCCGCCGACCATGGCAACATTTGGCGCCACTTTGAAACAGAACGGGCTAAAATTCACGGCTGCATATGTGCAGGAAAACACGATGCAGCCGCAAATGCAGGCAGCGAGAAAAGCGGTCAGCGAAGCCGATGTCGTGATCGTCGGGCTTTACGGACGCGTTCGGACCGGTGCGAAAAACAGCGTCGGGATCCCGGAAAACGGAGCCGCAATTGTAAGAGAAGCATTAGCAGCTAATAAGAAAGTTATCGGGATCAGTTTCGGCAATCCTTACATTTTAATGTCGTTTCCCCAGATGAAAACCTATCTCGTGGCATACGGCGATATGCCAAGCCTGCAGCGCGCTGCGGCCCGTTCGATTCTGGGTTTGCAAAATATTGGCGGACATTTGCCGATATCTCTGCCAGGACTGCATCCGCGCGGAACGGGTATTCAATTTACCAGGAAATAATCGTTAGCATTCGCCCTTCACCATGAGCCAACAATGGGAAATCGAGAATTTTCTCGATGTTCGTAGCAATCAACTTAATATTGACGCCGTCAGCGCTGGCGAGCTCGCGCGCGAACACGGCACACCGCTGTTTGTTTACAGCGAAAAGCGCATTCGTCATAATATCGAACGTTTGCGAAAAAGTTCGTCGGTTATCGACTGCACGCTAAAGCTTTGTTATGCGGCGAAGGCTATGTCGACGATGGGAATTCTGCGCGCCGTTAAAGATGCTGGCTGTGATATCGAGGTGAATTCCGGAGGCGAATTGTGGAAGGCCATCGAAGCGGGATTTACGGGCGATCAGATCATCTTTAATGGCACCAGTAAGGAGGATTGGGAGATTGAGCTAGCGCTCGAGAACTCGATATATGCAATACAGGTCGATTCGATCTACGAGCTTTCGCGTATCGATGAGATATCGCGACGCGTCGGAAAAAAAGCGAATGTCAGTCTTCGGCTCGTCCCTGAGATCGAAACGGGAACGCATTCTGGTCTGCAGACTGCCCTGCTTACATCAAAATTCGGAATGATGCCTGAGGAAGCATTCGAAGCGTGTAAGCGATATAACGATTCGATGTATCTCGACATTGCTGGGATACATCTGCACATAGGCTCGCAAAATCCGGAGCCGAATGCCTATGAAGCGGCGTTCAAAATGCTCTTTGAGAGCATGTTTCGGATCTACGAAGAGGCCGGGATAGCGCTTCAACACATTAATCTGGGCGGTGGTTTCCCGGTGAATTACCTACGGGACACGACCCAGAGATCTGCATTTCCCGACGAACAGCGTGAAATGTTTTCTGCCAGTTTCGAACCCGCGGACGCGATCAGAAACGCCTGGAGCGAGGTGAGGAAATTGGCTGCCGAATCAAACGCTGAACACCTGCTCGACGGCCTGACCCTTTTGCTCGAACCGGGGCGCAGCATCATTGCGGATGCCGGAATTTGCTTAACGAAAGTAAGGAATCACAAAGAACGGCCAGTTTCCGAAAACGCTGACGCTCAGTCGCTCACCACCGATAATTGGCTACTGACGGATGCCGGTTTCAACATCCTTCTGTCGATGGAAACCTATAAGTGGTACTACCATTTGATTTCTGCGGAACGGGCGGGCGAAGCGCACGACACGCACTACAAGCTGGCAGGCCCGCTGTGCGATGGCGGCGATGTTTATTTCGACCACGAAGGCCACGGACGCTTACCTGAACACAGGCTGCTGCCCGAAAACGTTCAGCCGGGCGAAACTTTAGCGCTGTTGAATTGCGGTGCCTACGCTTTGGCACAGGCGTCACAGTACAATGGACGATTTTTGCCTGCTGTCATTTTGATCCGTGACAGCGGTAAGGCGGAATTGATCCGTAGGCGGGAAACTTTCACGGACCTTGTTGCCAGTGATCTGTGAGGTGTTTAGCGAAGAAACCGTTTCAACATCTCACGACGTTCGTCCGTTAGTTCGATGCCAAATTCTTCTGACATTTTCGATAGTTCTGCTAAACCCGAAACCTTAAAGTTCGAACTACGAACTTCCAGCAACGCCGCAATCGCCTTGTCGAAAGCCGTAAGTGACGACTCCAAATTACCAGGTTCAAAATAAGCCCGACTGAGTTCTGTAAATGCGGAATAGCGGGTTGTCGGTTCGCTTAACTTTGGAATTGCTCCCGCTACTTTTTCGAGCAATGCATCGGATCGTTCTACATCCACAGCTTTTTTTGCAGCCATACTCATCAAAATTGTTGTGACTGTGCGATCAAGTTCACCTTCGATCTGCGAAAGGGCCTGTTCTGCAATGCCATGCGAGCCCTGCGTCGTTGCGATCTGAGCGATCTGTGAGAACGCATTCGACTTTTGCGTTTCATCCGGGATTGCATCCGCCACTTCGATCGCCCGCTCGCATTTTTCAAATCCTGCGAACTGAGCTGCTACTGATCCGAGCAGAATAAATTTCGATCGGCTGTCTCGCGTTTCGTTCTCATGCTGCGAACGCAATACAGCGAAAGCTTCTTCGAGCGCCTCAAACGCTTCATCCGTTTCGCCCTTTTGCCAATGATCGCGTGCAAACGCGAGTATCACTGATGCGATCTGCGTCTTGTCCCCAACTGCATCCAGTACACGGTCGGCTTGTTCGACGCTCCCTGCGCTTAAAAACCCGATCGCAACATGCGCAAGCAGCGCGTCCCGGTGAACGCTTCCGACCTTCTCGGCATCGCTTCGTGCATTTTCGTACACCACAAATGCCCGGCCTTTATCACCTGCGTCGATAAATAAGTTGCCTATTTCGCACATCGCGCGGATACGCTCTTCATCGTGTTCGATTTCGGCTGCCTTCGCTTCGGCTTTCGAAAGCATCTCGATAGCGGACTCACTTCCTTGTTCATTTATTCTCACTGCGGCAATTGTGCTCAGTGCCGTTACCGCATCGCGCGGAAACTCGATCTCGCCGATCGTCTTGAGCGCCGATTCGTCATCACCGTCGGCAGCCTGCCGGATCGCGATTCGAGCAAAAACCCGGTCGGGATGGATCATCATGGTTGCGACATCGCCCGCTTTTTCAAATTCGCCTTTGTCCGCTTTTACCGCTCCGATCTGTTCGAAGCCTTGGCCCTGAAAACCCTGATCTTCGATCGCCTCGACAAGCTGCAATGCATACTCGTCGTCGTCAAGCTCGGCGCATTTCGCCGCCACCGCGATCAACAAGCGATCGCGTGTAAAAGGGTCGTCAATTGTGTTGGCGAGCTCGGCAGCGAGGTCAACATTTCCTTTTCCAAGATAAAGCGGCACAACTGCCGCGATCGCCGAACCGTGGGTTTCGCCCGAAGGGATCGATTCGGCAAGAAAAGCGGCGGCGTCGAGAAAATTGCTTTCGGCGTCCGTTCGCGAGATGAAATGTTCAGCCATAAATACAAAAGCGACAGAGTGCGCTGGATAAACCAGTCGCAATAAACTCTGCGGCTTAACGCGGTCTAACTAAAAACAAGTCGAAAAGAATCCGGAAACCAATCGTTGAGATCCCGGGCGATAGCCCCGGCGCCTGCGGCGCGAAGCTCTTCTGCCCTCACAGTGTTCGAAACGCCAAGCACATTTAGATCGGCGGCCCGAGCCGACCGCACTCCCGGCGGCGAATCTTCGATCACAACGCAGTCGTTATGGACCATCGGCAAATGGCCATGTGAGGTTCGATAGGCATCGATCGCCGCAAACCCGCTTCGATAACATTCCGGATCCGGCTTACAGGCCGTCACATCGTCAGCACTTAAAATGACCGAAAAACACGGTGCCATACCGGTTTTTTCAAGCACGAAGTCGATCTCTTCACGACGCGCCATGCTCACGATCCCAAGGGCAAGGTCCATAGACATCCGTTTCACGAAATCTTCGACGCCCTCAAACAGGGGCATCGTTTCCTCGACTATCGCACGCCATCGTTCGGTCTTTTCTCTTGTTAATTCATGCACGCGCTCCACCGGCGTTTCCTTTCCGTTCGCTTCAAGTATCGAAGCAACAAATGTCCGGTCGTCCATGCCAAGACGCGAGTAATACTCCTCGTCGGTCACATCGATGCCGTCCGCTGCAAAGATCTCGCGGTACGCAGCATGCTGTATCGGCTCGTCGTTGATAATGACGCCGTTAAAATCCATCAGAATTGCTTTGATCATCGAGAAATATTCTAGCGACACGGCCTACACTCGGCAAACCCTTTACGAATTTCGATGTGAAGCGATCAAAGGAGATATTTGGGATCGAAGATATTACCAACACCGAGAATGCCGCTCGGATCGAAAGCCTTTTTGATGGCAGCCATCTCGTTCAGATAACGTTCGCCCATCATCGCATTCAAATATTTTCGTTTGAGCTTGCCGATGCCGTGTTCAGCCGATACGCAACCGCCGAGCATGATCGCCTGCGCGACAAACCTACCATAAATATGCCTCGATCGCTCCGCTTCATCGTCATTTTTCGGAAGCAGATTAGCGTGAAGATGGCAGTCGCCTATGTGGCCGAAGATCACGTAATCGATTCCGCTGGTGTCGAGTATTTCTTTCTGATATTTCAGGAATCCCGGAAACCTTTCGTCCGGCACCGCCATATCCGTACCGATCTTCTTCTGTTTATTGCGAACGACTCGCTCATTCACTGAAACCGGCAAAGCATGCCTGAAGCTGCGCATCTTTTCTCGGTCCCGTTCATTGGTCGCAAACCATGACACGTCAATATCGGCATTGTATTTTTCGAGAAGGTCGTTCCATTGCTCGTATACCGCATCTTCATTCTCGGCTCTCGTTTCTTGTTCGAAAAAT
>JBJMGN010000057.1:0-6167 GCA_045807885.1 Pyrinomonadaceae bacterium
ACGTTGCAAGCAAATTCATCATTTCCGCAAAGGCCGGCGGGGTAAACGCCGTCTTTGGTGAAGTTATGGTCGAGCACCCGGACGGACGTTCGGGCCGGTTGCTGAAAGGCGACGAGGTGCAGATCGGTGAACGGGTGACAACGGGAAAGGACGGCAAGGCCGAGGTTCTGATGAATCCCGGTTCGTACGTGAGGCTGGGACCAGACTCGTCGTTCGCGTTCCTTTCAACCGAACTCGACAACGTTCAGCTCAAAATGTTTTCGGGAAGCGCGATAATCGAAGTTTTTGCAGGCGAGGGTTTTGATGTCGAACTTTCGACGGACACCGCCCGCTTCACGATCCTGCAAACCGGCGTGTACCGCATCGATGCGGACAAGGGCGGGTCAACGGTCGCAATTTGGAAGGGCAAGCTTCAGGCGGGAACTGATAAAAAGATGACGGCCGGCGGCGGCAAACAGGTCGCGTTCGACGGAAACACATACTCGATCGTAAAATTTGATCGGGATATCAAAGATGAGCTCGCTCTTTGGAGCCGTGAACGTGCAAAGGACCAATCGAGGCTGAGTGCATCGCTTCGGCCGGACCGCCTTCGTGATCCCTTGATCAACTCATATCAGAGCAATCGATGGAATCTCTATAATTCGTTCGGTTTATGGGTAAGAGATCCGCTTGCCGGGGCATACTGCTTCTTGCCATTCGGTGATGGATTTTACTCGCCTTATGGTTTCAGCTTTGGCCGCTCGCTGTGGTGGTACGGAATGCCCAACTGGATCTACAGGCAGCCAGCCCCGCCGAATACGACCGGAAGGACCACGATGCCGGTCGAGCCAAATCCGGCGATTCGAATGAAAGGCGCTAGTGATGAATATCCCGGAGGTACGGGACGGGGGTCGAGGGGCGATTCGTCGCAAACGAGCGTTATAAACGCGCCGACCGCATCACCTAGTATTGTTGCTCCAACGCCTACTAGAGTCCGAAGCTCAGAGAAACAGCCATAAACCTCAATTAATCTAGTTATCGAAGGAAGAGCCCGGCTCTTCCTTTTTAATTGAATGGAAAGAAGGCGAAAGCGCTGGTCTCGGACGTTTTCGTGACATATGGCTCGAGCAGCAGGCCGACGGACTGCACCCCGTTTACGATCGTGTGAAAAATAATGCACGGCAGAAGATTCTTTGAGAATGCACGCATAACGGTCAGGATCAGGCTGAGAACCGTAAGCAGAAAGAGGATCGACGGAGTTTCGTAATACTGAAGCGCGTGGACAGAGGCAAATAGTAGCGTTACGACTGCTATAGCCGCCGGGACGCCGGTTGTCCGCTGCAGCGCCGAATAGAGCACGCCACGATACACGACCTCTTCAACCAACGGTGCTGAGAGCGTTGCGATGAGTGCAATGACGTATACGGCCGATCGCGAGCTTTTCAACAGTCTCGTAAATTCGTTCTCGTTCTCAGAAAAAAAGCTGTTCACGAAGACTGCAAATGAAGCGAATGCGAAAAAGATCAGCACGTAATGCCACCAGAGGATGCCGCCAGACTTGAATCCAAGCGTCTCCCAGAACGAAAAATGTCCGCGGCGTGTAACGACCAGCCATGCAAAAATAAGCGTGAAAATATGTGCGGGAACGACGGCCAACAGCTGCAGCAGGATGGAAGTAGGATCGCCGGCGACGAATTGCGCTAATTGCTTTTGATCGCCCAGCAATTTTCCCGAAGATGCCAGGTACGGCAAAAGGAAAAGCAGCGGCATAAAGACGATCAATATCACGCTTAGAAACCAAAGCGCGAAACCGATCAATGCACTCCATGGCGGATCGTCCGGCGAAACGGCGCGTAAAGTGCCTTCCGCGGCGAGGGGCGAAACGTCGGCGTCGGGCATCTGTTTTTCGATATCCACGTTAAAGAGTGTACTTAACGCAGTCTGCGTCGCAAAGTTTCACTCTCGCCTTGAGTTATTGGTAAAACAGCGATAGTCTAAAAGCCCGTGGAGCATCACGGGGAAAATCCCCTAAATAATGTAATCGCGATCATACCTGCACGGTATGCGTCTGTGCGTCTGCCCGGAAAAATGTTGCTGCCGATCGCGGGCAGGCCGCTGATATTGCACACGGTCGAACAAGTGAAAGCGGCAACGAATGTGGATCGCGTTGTAGTGGCGACCGACGACGAAAGAATTTTCAATGCGGTCCGTGAATCGGGCAATGAAGCTGTGTTGACGCGGGCCGATCATTCGTCGGGCAGCGACCGGATCGCAGAGGTTGCGGAACCTTTGCCCGAGGGTTCGATCATCGTAAACGTTCAGGGCGACGAACCGCTGATTTCGCCGGAAACCATCGACGCGGCGGTTGGTGCGATGCTGCAAGGCGATTCGGATATCGTTACTGTTTGCGAGCCGCTTACAAGTCTTCACGATGAGCTTTTGAATTTCAACGTGGTCAAGGTCGTTTTCACTGAAGACCGCAGGGCACTGTACTTTTCGCGTTCGCCGATGCCGTTTCCTCGCGATGCATCACTGCGGCACGGCGGCGATCCGAACCGAGCTCTAGAAAACGAACCCAAGCTATTTGAACACTTTAGAAAGCATGTCGGGCTGTATGTTTATAGCCGCGAATATTTGCTGCAGTTCACGAAACTGCCTCAAACCCGGTTGGAGAAGTTTGAGTCGCTCGAACAGCTTCGAGCTTTGGAAAATCGAGCGACAATTAGGGTTGTCGATGCCGTTGGAACTTCGATAGGCGTTGATACGCGCGAAGATTTTGAGCGCGCAAAGGATATTATCGAAGCGTGCATCGATATCCGTAAGGCAAACCGCGAGGAGCTGCCCCGTGTCGCGAAGGTTCATGTCGATTCATGGCAGCGATCGTTCGCGGGGATCGCACCAAAGGCATTCCTTGCGAACATTTCGGTTGAAAAAAGGCTTGCCGCTTATCGTGAGCGCAGATGCGACGAGAACTACGAAATGATGGTCGCTGATCATACGGACGCAGGCATTATCGGATTTGCTGATTTCGGGACGCCAAGGCTTCCGGGGGATTTTGACGCTCAGATCTTTTCATTCTATTTTTTGCCGGAATATCAGCGAAGGGGTTATGGGGAAAGATTGTTTCGACGGTGCGTTGCGCGGATGGCCGAAAAAGGTATTACATCGCTATGCCTGGATTCGCTCGAAGTAAGTCCATACCGTGCATTTTATGACAAGATGGGCGGCAAGATCGTGGGCCATGACAGCCATAAACTCGGCGATAAAGATTTCGCAACTGTGATCTATGGCTGGGACGACATTTCGAAAATATGAGTGACTGGATCGGATTGGGGTTCTTTGTTTTGGTGATCGCGGGAGCGATAGTGGGGCTGAAAATGATCTCAAAACCGGCGACCCGAACTTCGGAAGAATTTGAACGAAACGCGGCCGAAGGAACTACGATGCTCGGTGCGACGATGAATGCGTTACAGGAAATGATGAATCCCGCGGAAGCGAAGGCGAAAGAGACGATCACGCAAATGAAAGAAGGGCGGTATTTGAAGAAACGAAAGGAAGGAAAAGCTGGCGGAGAGGCTGAAGACAATGACTAAATACATATTCGTGACGGGCGGCGTGGTTTCCAGTTTGGGCAAGGGCCTGGCGGCGAGTTCGATCGGCTGTTTGCTTGAGGCTCGCGGGATGAAGGTCCAGATGATGAAGCTCGATCCGTACATAAATGTCGATCCGGGTACGATGTCGCCATTTCAGCATGGTGAGGTTTTCGTGACCGATGACGGCGCGGAGACCGACCTTGACCTCGGGCATTACGAACGCTTTACGCACGCCGAGCTTTCGCAGGCAAACAACTGGACTAGCGGACGCATTTATCTTTCGGTAATCGAGAAAGAGCGCCGAGGCGACTATCTCGGCAAAACGATACAGGTGATCCCGCATATCACCGACGAGATCAAAGCCGCCGTTCGCGCCGTCGCGGACAAGCACGAGCCGGAAATCTTGATCGTGGAGATCGGGGGTACGGTCGGCGATATCGAATCGCTTCCGTTTATGGAAGCCATTCGCCAAATGGGTAATGAAGTAGGGCGTGGAAATGGTGTATTTGTTCACGTTACGCTCGTGCCGTATATTGCGGCGGCGGGCGAATTAAAAACGAAACCGACGCAGCATAGCGTGCGCGAGCTTCGAGAGATCGGTATCGCACCCGACATCTTGCTTTGTCGGTCGGATCGGCCCATTTCGGCGGACATGCGCCGCAAGATCGCATTGTTCTGTAATGTGCAGGAAAATGCAGTGATCTCCGCTTTAGACGTGCCGTCGATCTACGAAGTGCCCCTTGCGTTTCATGAGCAGGGACTTGATGAACTTCTCGTTAGGGACCTTGGTCTCGCTGAACTTTTTCCGTCCGTCGATCTGCGAAATTGGCGCGAGCTTATTTCGACGATCAAAGACCCGAGTGCCGGGACTGTGCGGATCGCTATCGTCGGAAAATATGTCGAACTTGAAGATTCATACAAGTCGCTACGAGAAGCACTCACACACGCCGGTGTGGCGAACGACTTGCGCGTGAACGTGACGTGGATCGAATCGGAAAACCTGATGCGGGAAAATTACGAGAACGAGCTTCAGGATTATGACGCCATTCTTGTGCCCGGCGGCTTCGGCAAACGCGGGATCGCCGGCATGTTGCGGGCGATAAAATATGCACGCAAATCTGGAACACCGTATTTTGGGATCTGCCTGGGAATGCAGACGGCGTGTATCGAATTTGCCCGCGATGCATGCGGGCTGCGTGACGCAGATTCGACGGAATTTAACGAGGAAACGCCGTTTCCGATCATTTTCAAATTGCGCGACCTTGTCGGCGTCGACGAACTCGGCGGCACAATGCGGCTTGGGGCATGGGACTGCGACCTAAAAGAAGATTCGCTTGCACGCGACGTTTACCGCGATTCCGAAAAGATCAGCGAACGCCACCGGCATCGATATGAATTCAACCCGGAATTTCGAGATGTTTTGGAACGCGAAGGCCTGGTTGTCAGCGGCATCTCGCCGGACGGCAAATTTGTCGAGATGATCGAGCTGCCGCGCGAGGCGCATCCGTATTTCATCGCCTGCCAGTTTCATCCGGAATATAAATCGAAGCCGCTCGATGCACATCCGTTGTTTACTTCATTTGTAAAAGCGGCGTGGGAGAATCGTTTGAAGAGCGAGAATCTTGAACACGATGTGACGAGCGATAGGCAGGTTGAGATGCCGGAGCGAATCGACGTCGGAAGCGACGAATAGCAAATTAACCACAGATAAACACGGATACGCACGGATTCTGAGAGCCAATTATCTGTGTTAATCTGTGTGCATCTGCGGTTCGGCCTTTATGCAGTCATTTTCTACCGGCAATGTTCGATTTGGTTTTGGCGAGCTTTCATTCTTGCTCGGGCCGTGCGTTGTTGAATCGACCGATCATGCGATGTTCATGGCGCGGGAGATCAAAGCGATCTGCGACCGTGTTGGCGTCGGTGTTGTTTACAAATCATCGTTCGACAAAGCGAACCGCAGTTCGATCGAGAGTTTTCGTGGGCACGGAATGGAGTTTGGGCTGGACGTGCTGGCGCAGGTAAAGGCCGCGGTGGGCGTTCCGGTCATCACCGATGTTCATGAGCCATGGCATGTTGAGAAATGCGCCGAGGTTGCGGACATTTTGCAGATTCCCGCATTTCTTTGCCGGCAAACCGATCTGTTGGTCGAAGCGGCAAAATCGGGCAAAGCCGTTAATGTAAAGAAAGGGCAGTTCCTTGCACCGTGGGACGCGAAGAATATCGTTGATAAACTTCGCGAGTCGGGCTGCGAAAGGATCCTGTTGACCGAGCGCGGGGCGAGCTTTGGATACAATAATCTGGTTGTCGATCTTCGTTCGTTTCCTATAATGCGGTCGTTTGGTGTGCCGGTCGTTTTCGACGTGACGCATTCACTGCAGCTGCCGGGTGGATTAGGCAAAGCAACCGGAGGACAATCGGAGTACATCGAAAACTTCGCACGGGCAGGGGTTGCTTGTGGCGTGGACGCCGTATTTATGGAGGTTCACGACAACCCGGCGAAGGCACCGAGCGATGGGCCGAACCAGTTACCGCTGTCCCGTTTGGAGCCGCTGCTCAAAAAACTCAAACAGATTCACGAACTTGTAAATGAAA
>JBJMGN010000058.1:0-7265 GCA_045807885.1 Pyrinomonadaceae bacterium
CGAGAAGGCCACAGGACATTCCCGAAAACGAGCGATGGTATTTTCTTGAAGAAAAATATCCGGCGTACGGAAACCTCGTCCCTCGTGATATCGCAACGCGTGAAATTTTTCAGGTCTGTCTTGAAGGGCATGGCGTCGCGAGCGAAAATCAGGTTTATTTGGATCTCACGCATATCCCGGCGGAAACGTTAACGGAGCGGCTCGGTGCGATCCTTGAGATCTACGAAATGTTCGTCGGCGACGATCCGCGATACGTCCCGATGCGGATATTTCCCGGCGTCCATTATTCGATGGGCGGCCTATGGGTGGATTTCGAGCAACGCACGAATATTCCCGGGTTGTTTGCAGCGGGCGAATGCGATTATTCGATTCACGGCGCGAATCGCCTGGGCGCGAATTCGCTTGTTTCGTGTGTTTATGGCGGATTTGTGGCCGCTCCATCAGCGATCGATTACGCAAAGAATGTCGAACGTGGCGACACCGAAACGAACGGCATTTACGATGCTGAATTGAAACGGCAGCAGGAGATCAATGATTCGATCGTGAATAATGAAGGCACGGAAAACCAGTACAAACTTCACGAAGAGATGGGCAAGATAATGACGGATAACGTAACGGTTGTCCGTTACAACGACCGCCTGAAGGCGGCCGATGAAAAACTACTCGAGCTGCAAGATCGGTTCAAGAGAATTTCGATAAACGATTCCAATTTGTGGGCGACGCAGGCGGTTCCGCACGCCCGGCAGCTTTGGAACATGATGCAGCTTGCGCGCGTCATCACATTGGGCGCGCTAAACCGAAACGAATCTCGCGGTGCTCATTACAAACCAGAATTCCCGGAACGCAACGATGAAGATTGGCTGAAAACAACCGTCGCGGAATATTCGGAAGAGGCTCCGGTATTTTCATATGAGCCGGTTGATGTTTCGCTGGTGGAACCGAGGAAGCGCGATTATTCAAAAGGAAAAGCGAAAGCTGCGCAGGTCCCGCGGCCGGCAAGTGAACTGAAGCCAAAAGGCCGCGAAGAGATCTGGGCGGAACAAGCAAAAGTGCGAGAGGGAGAGTCATTCAAAGAAGTGGATGACGCAAAGGAATGAGCGATACTCACGGGCACAAAGAGAAAAAACGGTTGGAAAACCCGCCGGAGAAGTTAAAGCTGAAAATACAGCGGCGTGAAAAGGAAGGCGCGCCGGTGAGCTGGGAAACCTTTGGTTTGCCGTATCGCCGAAATCTAAATGTCATTTCGGCGCTAATGGATGTTCGCAAGAATCCGGTCACGATAGAAGGGAAGCAAACGACGCCGCCGGTTTGGGACATGAGCTGCCTGGAACAGGTTTGCGGTATATGCACGATGGTCATCGACGGGAAAGTTCGGCAATCGTGTTCTGCGCTCATCGACGACCTCCTGCTTGAATCAGCGGGCGACACCGTCACCCTGCAGCCTATGTCGAAGTTTCCGAACGTCCGCGATCTGAAGGTCGACCGATCGAAAATGTTCGATCATCTCAAACAGGTAAATGCCTGGATCGAGCTCGACGGTAGCTACAATCTCGGTCCGGGCCCGCACCTTTCGAATGATACTGCTCAGGAACGCTACGCATATTCGCGCTGCATGACGTGCGGCTGTTGTCTCGAAGCATGTCCGCAGTATGATGACGACAATTATATCGGCCCACAGGCGATCGCGCAGGCGCGGTTGTTCAATATGCATCCTGTCGGACAGATGGAGGTCGACGAAAGGTTAAATGGTTTGCTTGGTGAAGACGGAATTGCTAATTGCGGCAACGCGCAAAACTGTGTGCAGGTTTGCCCGATGAGTATTCCGCTTACCCGGGCGATCTACGAAACCAATCGGGACATTACCGTTAACGCGTTGTTTGGCTGGCTGAGAAAGTGAATTCTTTACTGGATGGTGTCGATCGGCGAGGCGTCCACGACACCCGCTGGAATGTGCGTAGACCGGTTTTCTAAAAGCCACATGCTCAGCATATGTGCAGGCATCGGTTTAGCAAACAGGTAACCCTGTCCAAGATCGCACCCCAGATAAGTTAATGCATCCCGCTGTTCGACGGTTTCGATTCCCTCGGCGACCACTTTCAATCCAAGATTTCTCGCAAGAGAAATAACCGTTCGGATAACCTCACGGTTAGCCGGATTTTCCAACATCATTCCAACAAACGAACGGTCGATCTTTAGTGTTGAGATCGGCAATCTGACAAGGTAACCGAGATTCGAATAGCCGGTGCCGAAGTCGTCGATATCAGTTTCGATGCCGAGATCGCAAAGGCGATTCAGCATCTCGAGGGCACGATCCTGGTACTCAAAAAATACGGACTCGGTTATCTCAAGGCGTAGTCGGTTTGCCGGAAATCCGGTCTTGTCGAGAATTGCCTGAACCCGTTCGACCAGGTTTTGGTTAGCAAATTGGCGGCTCGAAAGGTTGATGCTGAGTTTAACGTTCGAACCGTTCTTGTAACCCTCAAATATTTCATTGACCTGCGAACACGCTGTGAACATTATCTGTTCGCCTAGTTGATCGATCCATCCGATCTCTTCTGCAAGCGGAACAAATTTCGAAGGTGGTACCTGACCGAGCTCGGGATGCTGCCATCGCGCCAGGGCCTCGAGGCCGAAGAGTTCGCCGTTCGCCAGTGTGAATATAGGCTGGTAGAGGACCGAAAACTCATTGTTTTCGACCGCACGCCGAAGGTCAGTTTCCAGCCGAAGCGTTTCGCTAGCGGCGGTCCGCATATTCTCGTCAAAGATCTCATGCCGCGCCTTGCCGGCCCGTTTGGCCGAATACATTGCAGTATCCGCATCGCGCATCATATCTTCGGACGAAAGGTGATTTTCTGACGCGTGCAGAATGCCAATGCTTGCAGAGCTGTATATCGAATGTCCCGAGATCTCGAAAGGCGTTGCGAATTGTTCCTGGATGCGTTCTGCGACACGTGTTACTTCATCATGAACGTAGCTGCCCTCGACAAGTATTATGAATTCATCCCCGCCGAGCCGCGCGACCGTATCGGCCGGCCGCATACAATCCCGCAGACGTTTTGAGATAGCGATAAGCAACCGGTCGCCGATAAGGTGCCCGAGGCTGTCATTAACATATTTGAATCGATCGAGATCGATAAACAGGACACTTGCCCGATGTTCCGGTTCGCGCAAAGATTTTTGAAGCGACTCGGTGAGCCGAGTCATGAAGTATGCACGATTCGGCAGGCCTGTTAGCGCGTCGTGCGTTGCCTCGTGCTGCAGCTTTTGCTCTGCGAATTTGCGCGACGTGATGTCCTGGATCTGAAATATCAGATTCGCGTTTTCAGAGCTGAGGTCGCCGCCCGCCGAAACACTCCACGAGGTCCAAACCGTGCGACCGTCCTTATGGACATACCGCTGCTCCATCTGGGAATTGGATATCTGCCCCTTGAGCAGGGAATTAACACGCGTCAGGGTTATCGGCAGATCGCCGGGGTGGATCATTGATTGAAAATCTGTCGCGAGAAACTCGTCCGTGTCATAACCGAGGATATCGCTTAGTGCGTGATTCACTTTGAGCCAATGGCCTACGGGGGACACTAACGCGATCCCGATCGGTGCATAATTGAAAGCGCTTCTAAAGCGATGTTCCGATTCGCGAAGCGCGTTTGTTCGTTCTTCAAGTACGTCCGCATATTCACGGGCCCGCTCGGCCTGCTCGATCGACATTTCCACATTTCGGAGGTACATCCGATAAGCAAGAAAAAGAAAAAAGATCACCGGAACGGCAGCAAGGATGATCGAGAAGCCGACGAAATCATACAACTGCGCAAGAATGCCGGCACCGAGAGCTCCGACGAAGTAAGAAATAAATGCCCAGGCGTATGAACTTTTCCAAGTCTCCCAAAGCGGAATCGAATTGCTTAATGAATCGTGAATGCACGCGGTCAGCGTATTTACAATGAACTGAACCAAAGCCATCACGCAAAGCAGAGCGATAAAATGCTGGAGTTGAATGGGATGTCCGTTTTGATTCCCGACCGATTCAAAGCCTGAAGCTTTGATAACGGCATAGAGAACGGAAGTCGATATCGCCATCGCTGCTGCGTTGAACAGGATCGTTATTTTCTTGGTGCAAAAACGCCATGACGACACCAGAGCTTCTGCAGCAGCGAGCACGATCGCGCATTCGCCGCCGTAAAGTAGAAAGGTGAGAAAAATAAAGGTGTCCGATACTGAAATATGCGACTTGAACCGCGGAATTTGGAGCGAGATCTGCGAACCAAAGCCGATGGTCAAAGCCACGAGCACCAGGAACTGCAAATCGAGCGTAGCGACCGGCACATTGATCAGCGCAAAGAGTACACATATAGTTCCGGACAAAACGACCGAAACCATGTACCCTCTTGATGAAATCTGAGATTTCACTTCTCTATTTCCTGATTTACTGATCGCTAAGAAAAAAAATACGGCGGGAGAGCCATCGAATTGCCAAATGTTGAGCTATTAAGCGGGTGAGAAATGATCTGGCGACAAAAAACGCGCCTCGGTTAATTATGACCGACGCGCGTATGCTTTGTCTATGCATTTCTCCTGTCAAACGAACAATGTCGTACAAGAGCCGGAGTTCCGGAAACCCGCTTTAATAAAGGATTTATGGGCCTGGGCGTGTTCGATGTTGCTTAGGAGGCAAACGGTTGACGATTTGCTGAACAATTGTAAATTCAGGCTCGCAAGACACCGTGATCCTATGCCGCGGCCCTGATACTCTTTCGCGACATAAACGCCCTCGATGTAGGTCACATCCGATGCTTCGGCGATGACGTCGGCCTTGAAGATCAATTTGCCGTTCTCGAATACTACAAAAATGCGGTTTTGCTCAATACGCCGCATTACCCGTGCGAGAAACCCTTTGCGATCTTTCTGCAGCGGATCGACGCCGGATTCGAGGAATGCGATCTCTGCCTGGGCTTCGGCGATCTGTTTAAGCTCGTCGATAGACGCATTTCGAACAGTATATTCACAATGCGAGACCATGAACGGGAACGCCGTTTCGAACAACAGTTCTTTGCAGGTCAAACGCGGCTGACGCAGGCCATTTGTGTAATAAGCCCAAAACCGGTCCGCGTCCTCGCCCGAAGACATGATCAAATTGATCGCAGTTTCCGAAGATCTCGCGACCGCGGCGAACGCTCTCATTGCCGAATCGCTGCGAGCCTCGATCAGCGTGGCATGTCCGATCAACGCAACACCTTCGAGCTCACCTTCGCTGTTTCTGCAGCCAAAAAACTTACCCCGATTGAGTTCACTTTCAAGGCCGTTGTCATTGATGAAGCTGGACATCACAACGGTGTGGACCGGCCTTTCGGCGAGAAACTGAAGGGCTTCATCCCTGTGTTCATTTTTCAATTCCGCAACACATGAACGAGCTGCATCTAAATTAACGAAAGGCATCTGAAAAGTTCGGCCGAGGATTTCGTTTGCTGCGATGGTGGTCATTTCGTTTTTCATTGTATTTCTCCTAATTTGCGTTAAGTTGAAAACAACTAGTTCATCGCCGCAGTATTATCTCCGAAGAGAATATTGTCGCCGATCAACACACCATCACCGATCAGGACGCCATCGCCTATAAGCACGCCGTCGCCGATCAAAACTCCGTCACCGATCAGTACTCCATCGCCGATCAGTACGCCATCACTTATTAGTGAGCCGTCACCTATCAGCACCCCGTCGCCTATTAAAACCCCATCACCGATGAGGACGCCATCGCCGATCAAGACCCCATCGCCGATCAGCACACCGTACGAAAGATACACAGAACCCGCACCGAATGCCGAACCGTTACTGGTGCGGACCTTTCGGTCAATGGAGAGGTCGTTTGTGAAGTATGCGGGGTTCAATGAGAACGAGCCATTGCCAAAGTTGACGCCTTCGCCAACAAAGTTCTCCTGTTTGTAACCGTTCTGAAATTTCGACACGAGGCTTTGGCCCTTCAAAAGGGTGAATTTGCCGGATACAACCTGTGCCCAGGGAAACGAATTTTCGCCGATCGTCGACGAAGCCGCCGGCATCGTCCAGCCGGAAGAAACTGTGGGAGAACCTTTTCCGAGCGTCTGAAAATCAACGTCGGTCCTGAGCGATCTTGCAAGCCGCATCGCACCGTCGATGTTCAGCTGGCCTGCGCCTTGTTCGAAAGTATTTGCACCGGCGATCGGCTGTGCACTGTATTGCAGCAGCATGCGGATCATGCCGGGCGTAAGGTTCGGATTGATCTCAAGCAGCATCGCAGCCGCACCCGAGACTACCGGAGCAGACATCGAAGTGCCGCTCATGTACATCAGCGAGTCGTCACCGTTCGAGGAGTCTAATCCCAAAGCAGGATTTTCGTCCGCGATCTTGTTAAAGGCGGATTTGTAAGAGACAAGTTTGTTGCCCGGAGCAACCAGATCAGGCTTGATCAGGTTGTCATAGACCTTTACGCCGGAGGTCGTCGTGTAAAAACTGCGGGTCGGCCCATGCGAGCTGTATGTCGCCATCACGTCGTCTGCACGTGCCGCAGTTCCCATCGAATTGCTTGCGCCGACCGTGATCGCGTATGGGCTGTTGCCCGGCGAGTGGATCTCGCCATAGATCTTCTGACCGGAGGCCGTTTTGCCGAGGTTACCGGCCGCCGCAATAACGACGATACCGGCATTGACGAGTTCTTTCACCTTAAGGCAAAGAGGGTCGTTGGTGTATGTGTCGATCGCCTTTGTCCCGAGACTCAGGTTGGCGACCTTAATGTTGTAGGCCTCGCGGTTTGCCAGGATCCAGTTCAATCCGTTCAACAGCCAGGATGTTTGACCGGCTCCGTTATTATCAAGCACCTTGACGCTGATGATTTTTGCATCCGGCGCAATGCCTCGGTACGCATTGTCGTTGGCGCTTTCGTTACCTGCCGCCAGGCCGGCAACGTGTGTTCCGTGGCCATATGCATCATTTGTAGTCGATGACGCCGTAAAATTTACGTTCGCCACGATCCGAGAATTGCCGTTGGCATCCTTGAATCCGTTATGCGAACTGTAGATGCCTGAATCGACGATTGCGACGCCGACACCAGAGCCATCACATGTCGCTTCGGTGCTTGTGCAGCCGCCGTTCGAGTTGAATCGCATCTGCGCGGCACCGGTCGTCTCTTCTACGTGCCCCATCGACTTTGTCGGCCGGCCGGGCGAAACGTAATTAACCAATCCGCTTGTCGAAAGAGTCTGAAGAGCTGAGAGCCGTAAGTTTACGACGAGCGTGTT
>JBJMGN010000059.1:0-7109 GCA_045807885.1 Pyrinomonadaceae bacterium
GACGAAATGGATCTTTGACGGGGCGAGGGGTTTGCCCATTTGATCTGCTATGAGCTTTTTCAGTTCGTTGTAGAGAACCACCCCGTCCGCCGAAGCGGCGTCCACCCCTCCTTCGTAAGGAGGGGAGCCGTTTTCGCCAGCTCCTCCGCGTCTCTGCGACTCTGCGTTGAAAACTTTCTGAACTACCGCTCGGTTCAATTCGGCTTTTCGAGCAGAGCGTTCTTTATCAAGCTTGTTCTTAAGTGCTTTGTCTTCGAGGCCGGCGATGAACGCCTTAGATTGCCGTTCGAAAGATTCGACTGTTTGCGCCAGAGTTTGTTCGAATTCCTTCTGCCGGGCCTTTTCTTTCTTAACAGCTTCAACCTCAAGACCGGCGTATTTCATCGCGACGGCCTCGCGTTCTTCCTCCAAGGCAATGCGAAGATCTTCGGCCTGTTTTGTTTCGGCTTGCAGTTTTAGCAAATAAGCTTCTGCATCCTGGGCAGAAATATCCAGATTTTGCCGAGCGTTATCGATAACCTCGGGCAGAATTCCGAAGCGGCTCGCGATCTGAATGCCGGACGATGCTCCCGCCAAACCGATCAGCAATTTATAAGTCGGCTGCAGCGTTTTCTCATCGAACTCGACCGAGGCGTTTATTACATTCGGATCATTGGCCGCGTACATTTTCAGGCCTCGGTAGTGCGTCGATGCGATAACCTGTGCCCCGCAGTTTCGACGAAAATGATCGACGATCGCAACGCCGAGTGCCGAACCTTCTTCGGGGTCGGTGCCGGTTCCGGCTTCGTCAAGTAAAACGAGCGAGGGTGCGACACAATCACGCATCATCTCGGCGATGTTGGACATGTGCGAAGAAAATGTCGAGAGGTTCGCGGCTAGCGATTGATGATCGCCAATATCCGCGAGCACGGATCGGTAAAAGGGAACTCTTGCGTTCTTCGCAGGAACCGGCAACCCGGATATTGCCATTAGGCTAAGCAAACCTGCGGTTTTGAGAACGACTGTTTTTCCGCCGGCATTTGCACCGGAAATGATCATGACTGACTTGTCACGAGTAATAGTAAAAGTTGAAGGTACTATTTCCTGCGATGCGCCCTCCCTTACAGCCGGGCTACTGGCACGAATATTCTCTTCCAACAAAGGATGCCGGGCGTCGATGAGTTCGAGCGTTTCGTTGCCAGAAATGTCCGGAACAACGCAGGCGAATTTTCGCGCGAATTCGACCTTCGTTTTTATGAAGTCCAACTCTGCGACCGCTTCGACCGCAGTTTCAATTGCCGGCAGCTGTTCACGAAGTGCTTCGGTCATTGCGAACAAGATTCGGGCGATCTCACGTTCTTCCTTGCCTTTGAGATTTTGGATCTCGTTATTCGCTTCGATTGCTTCAAGCGGCTCGACGAAAACCGTCTGGCCGCTGGACGAAAAACCGTGCGCAACGCCGCTAACCTTTCCGCGAAAATCCGCTTTGACGGGTATAACAAAACGGTCATTTCGAATAGTAACGAGCTCGTCCTGGATGGCCTCGCCGGAGGAACGCATTATAGATTCGAGCGATTTAGTCAGCCGCGCGCGTTGGGCACTGATCTCTCGGCGAATCTTCGCCAGCTCAGGAGAGGCTGAATCATCGATCTCTCCGCCGGGCAGAAGCTTTTTGTTTATGTTCTCTATTGCGCCGAGCAGCGTCGGCGGAATATTTTCAACGATCGCCCAAACGACCGGGGCAAATTCCTTTTGCGGCTGCAGCGACGATCTGGCAAAGATAGCCTGATTGCAAACCTGGGAGATTTCGAGCAGGGAGTTCGGTTCCAGTGTCGCATTTTCGATCTTAAGAATAGCGACAGCATTCCCTGGGTCCTGCACGCCGCTAAATGACCAAGAGACTTGTCTTTCTTCGCTTAGAGCAATGGTTTCACGGATAGCAGCGAGATCGCTTGTAAGTTCGTTTTTATTTGTCTTAGGACGCAAGGCAGCAAATCGCTCCCGGCCCATCGGCGTTTGCGCGTTTCTGCTGACCAGCTCAAGGAGCTTTCCGAATTCCAGTGTTTCTAACGAGAAATTCATAAGAATCGAGCACGCACATCCGGCGTGGGTATCATGCACGCGTCTTGCCGGCCGAAAAGTCTGTAGCGATACTTCGCGAACAGTTTGTAAGCAAGGTCGCGGATCGGCCGCGGTATTATAATGAAACCGTAAAACAGAGGCCACAAACCGCTCAGCCGCCGAGCTATCCTTAATGCTGCTTTCGAATGGATGTATGCCTGCTCGTCCTCAATAAGCACGATCGAATCGGTTTTCAGCTTATCGATCCCATACTTTTCACACATTTCCTCCCCGATCTCAGACTGCAGCGGCGCAAATTTGAAATAGCCGGTGTTATCGCGTTCGATCACGAAATTGACCGCACCGTTGCAGAAGTTGCAAACGCCGTCGAAAAGGACGAGTGCTGCCATATGAAAATTTTATCTCAAATGCCGTGAATATGCCGTGTTCGCTTTGCAATTCGAAACTTTTCGATTATTCTCACCGTAAGCAACCATCACTTGCGGTTCAAACAATCAAAGTTGAAATTGATATGAAACTAAAGCTCTTTCTGTACGCTTTTGCGGCAATGAGTTTGTTTTGCGCTTTGGCAAATGGCCAATCGATCGCGATCACAAATGCCCGCATCGTTACGGTTTCGGGTGCGACGATCGAAAAGGGTACGGTCGTAGTTCGTGACGGCTTGATCCAGGCCGTCGGCGCAGACACTCGGACCCCGGCAGATGCGCAGGTCATCGACGCGACGGGCCTCACCGTTTATCCCGGCTTCATCGACTCGCTCTCGAGCGCGGGCCTCCAAGCACGAACGACCCCCACGGCGGGTGGCGGGCCCGGCGGCGGTGGCCAACAGGCTGCTCAACAGGCAGCGGCGCAGGCTCAACCGTCGAATTCGAACTATGTCGTGGGTATCAGGCCGGAAGTCTCGGCGGTCGATGAACTTCGTGCCGGTGAGTCGCAGTTCGACGCCATCCGAAATGCCGGTTTTACGTCGGCAGTTACGGTCGGCCGAACGGGGATCTTTAATGGCCGTTCGGCGATCATCAATCTCGCGGGTGATAGTGTTTCGGCAATGTTGGTTAAGGAACCTTACGCCGAACACATCTCGTTCGCAACGGTTTCAGGTTATCCCGGATCGCTGCTCGGTACTTTCTCCGCCCTTCGCCAAATGCTTTTGGACGCGAAACGTCTGCAGGATTGGCAGAAAGCTTATGCAGCAAGTCCGAAGGGAATGACGCGGCCGGAAGATGATAAATCGCTTGAGGCATTGATCCCGCTCCTGAACCGCGAAATGCCTGTGGTCTTTAATGCGAACACCGAGCGCGAGATCATCCGTGCGTTAGACCTTTCGAAGGAATTTAATCTTAAGGCGATAATCGCCGGCGGCCAAGAATCGGCGAAGGTCGCCGACCGCCTAAAATCTCAAAATGTGCCGGTGCTTTTGTCCCTTAATTTTCCCAAACGAACAGCAGCGGCATCGCCCGAAGCCGATCCTGAAAACCTTTCGACACTTCGGTTTCGTGCCGAGGTTCCTAAAACTGCGGCGAGGTTGTCACAGGCAGGCGTAAAATTTGCGTTCCAGTCGGGTGGTTTGACCGCTATGACTGATTTCTTCGCGAACGCGGGCAAATCGGTCGAAAATGGACTCACCAAAGATGCGGCGATCCGAGCAATGACGCTTTCGGCCGCCGAGATACTTGATATCAGCGACAGGCTTGGTTCGATCGAATCCGGAAAGATCGCAAACCTTGCGGTCGTCAAGAACGACGTATTCGCAACCGATCGCTTTGTTCCTTACATTTTTGTTGACGGAAAGCTCTTTGAGCAAAAAGAACCGGTACGGGTTCCAGGAGGGGGCCGCGGGCCAGGCGGACAGCGTGGAGGCGGAGCCAATGCAGCTGGTGCGCCGGTCGTAGCGGCTCCACCGAATGTTGCCAACGTTGCAGGAACTTACAATATTACGATCGACGTTCCCGGACAAACGCTGACGGGAACAATGGTCCTAACGCAGCAAGGCGATGTGATCACCGGAACAATGACCACGCAGCTTGGCGTTACGCAGATCCGCGGCGGAAAGGCTTCGACCGATGGGTTCGCTTTTGCTGCAGCAGTCGAGTTCGGCGGCGCGACGATAGACATATCAGTCAAAGCAACCGTTTCGGGCAATAATCTAACCGGCACGATAGATTCGCCGCAGGGCACGGTCACGTTGACGGGAACGAAGGTTCCATAATTTCAAAGGAAATAATCGTATGAAACGACTTCTTATTTTAACGGCGTTGATTTGCATCGTCCTTGCATTTGCCATGATCGCGATTGCACAAACCGGCGGCAATGCATTGATAAAAAATGCGACGGTGCTTACCGCCGCCAAAGGCACTCTCGAGAACACGGACATACTTGTCACAAACGGCAAGATCGCTAAGATCGGCAAAAATCTTACCGCTCCAGCGAATGTTCGCGTGATAGATGCGACCGGCAAATATGTTTCGCCCGGTATCATCGACGCGCACTCGCATTCGATGCTCGATGCGATCAATGAAGGCACCGTGGCTGTCAGCTCGATGACGAATGTTCGGGATGTTCTTGACCCAAAGGATATTTCGATCTATCGTGCCCTCGCTGGCGGCGTTACGTCTGCGTTATTGCTCCATGGTTCGGCAAATCCCATAGGTGGACAGAGCACGACCGTCAAATTCAAATGGGGTCATCCGGTTGAAGAGTTTCCTATCGAGGGAGCTCCGCCGGGCATCAAGTTTGCGCTCGGAGAAAACGTGAAGCGATCGAATTTCACACCGCAGCCGGGCCAGGTACCCCGCTATCCGCGGACGCGTATGGGTACGATGGAAGTGATCCGTGACGCGTTCAGACGAGCGAAGGATTACAAACAGTCTTGGGATGATTTCAAAGCGAAGAAAACCAATGTCCCTCCTCGTCGCGATCTTGAACTGGAACCGCTCGTTGAGATACTCGAAGGTAAACGGCTTGTGCATTGCCATGGTTACCGCTCTGATGAGCATCTGAACCTGTTGCTTTTGGCAGATGAATTCGGATTTAAGGTCGCAACTCTGCAGCACGCCCTTGAGGCATATAAGATCGCTCCGGAGATCGCAAAGCGGGGAACAGGAGCGTCGATCTTTGCCGATAGCTGGAGCTATAAGCTTGAGGCATACGATTCGATACCGTACAACGGATATGTCCTTTGGAAGAATGGAGTTTTGGTTTCGATCAATTCAGATTCCGATGAGCGTATGCGCCGCCTCAATCTCGACGCCGCAAAAATGGAAAAGTACGGCGGTGTTCCCGAAGAAGAAGCTCTAAAAATGATCACGCTTAATCCTGCGAAGCAGCTTGGGATCGATAAGCGGACCGGCTCGATCGAGCAAGGAAAGGACGGCGATATTCTGATCTGGAATACACATCCCTTCAGTCCTTACTCACATGTTGAAGTAACGCTTATCGAAGGCGATGTTTATTTCGACCGCGCAAAGGATATCTCGATGCGGGCTGAGCTTGCAAAGGAACGCGAGTCCCTCGAAAAGCTGGATATGAACAAAGCGCCTGGAACAGGCGCAACACCTCCCCGCATTCCTGCAGAGCGAAGGCTTGCCGATCGCGATCAGACCGAACGGGAGGATAACCGATGAAATTCTCCACTTCAAATTTTGGATTTGCGATTGGAAAACGAATGAAAACCCTTTGTCTATTAACATTATCCCTTTTGATTGCAATGTCAGCTGTGGCCCAAAGCGATGGTTCGCAGCAGAATCAAAACGGACGAGCCGGCACCTTCGCGATCATTAACGCGCGTGTCGTGACCGTTTCGGGCGCTGTAATTGAAAACGGAACCGTGGTCATTCAAGGCGGTCATATAACGGGCGTCGGCGCCGGCGTTTCGATCCCGAGTGGGGCAGAAAAGATCGATGGAAAAGGCCTTTCGGTATTTCCCGGGATGATCGACGCGGGCACAAATCTGGGTCTGACGGAGATCGGACAGGGTTTGAATGCTTCTGTCGATACCGCCGAAGTTGGTAACATGAACGCGAACGCCAAGGCGATAAAAGGCGTGAACCCGCATTCATCGCATGTCAATGTTACCCGTGTTAACGGTATTACAACCGTTATCTCCGGGCCGACTGGTGGGTTGGTCGCCGGGCAGGCCACTTTGATCAATCTGCTTGGTTCGACACAAAGTGAAATGGCGGTCGAGCCGATCGCAGGCCTCGTGGTCAACTTTCCACGGATCGCCCAGTTCGGCGGAGGTTTTGGCGGCGGTGGTGGATTTGGCGGACAGGGTCCGCAGATCGATTTCAACGAATCGGTCAAGCGTCGCGATACCCAGATCGACGAACTAAAAAAAGCGTTCAAGAACGCGGAAAATTATGGGCGGGCCATAGATGCCTATGCAAAGGACAAGACACTTCCGGCAGTTCAGACCGATCTAAAGCTAGAGGCGATGGTCCCATATGTTCGCGGTGAAAAGATCATCTTCTTTACCGCTGAACGCGAGCGCGACATTCGCGCTGTTGCGAAGTTTGTCGCCGAAATGAAGGTCAAAGGCATTATCGTCGGTGGCCAGGAAGCATGGCGAGCTGCAGACGATTTGAAAAAGAACAACATTTCGGTTATTTACACGAACATCTACAGCCTGCCGGTGCGTGAAGATGATCCATATGACAGCCTGTACGAAGCGCCCTCGAAAATGCAGCAGGCCGGCGTCAAATATTGTATTTCCACGGGTGATGGCGGCGCTGAAGTTCGCGACTTGCCCTATCACGCTGGTTTAGCCGGATCGTTTGGGCTTTCAAAGGAAGATGCTCTTAAATCGGTAACGCTTTACCCGGCGCAGATACTTGGCGTGGCCGACAAACTCGGTTCGATCGAGGTAGGCAAAATGGCAAATGTTGTCGTGACCGATGGCGATATGCTTGACCCCCGAACGAATGTCAAATATTTGTTCATCGAAGGCCGAATGCTGCCGTTGACCAGCCGCCACACCGAGCTGTTCGACAGCTTCAAGGATCGCAAGTCAAGCGAGATCCTTCCGTAACCTTTAGTTAAATGTAAGAATA
>JBJMGN010000060.1:0-9464 GCA_045807885.1 Pyrinomonadaceae bacterium
GGCTACGTTTTACGGCGTCGTGACAAGCAGCAAGGCATTCAGCATCGATTACGTTTTTGCCCTGCAGGCGGTTGGTATCGGCATCGGCGCTTCGATTTTTGCGGCGTGGCTTCCGGCCCGTGCTGCATCTCGCCTGCGGCCCGTGCTTGCACTTACGAATATCGAGACGCGGCAAAAGGAATACGGACTGAACAAGGCGCGGATCTTCGTGGGGATCGGCTTCGTGATCGTCGGGCTGTTGCTGGTGCGTTACAGCAGGGCAGAGGTGGGAATGAACATTCAGATGTTTTATTTCGTGTTCATGCAATTTGGGATGATCCTTCTGCTGCCAATGTTCATACGCCTGGGCTCGAAAGTACTTCGCCCGGTGCTCGGAAGATTTTTCGGCATCGAAGGAATTATCGCCGTTGAAACGATGGCGGCGGCCCCGCGGCGGACGGTTTCGACAGTCGGTGCTTTGATGATCGGGCTTTCCTTCGTGATCGCTCACGCAGGCTTTATCCAAAGTCAAAAGGCGGCGCTTGATCATTCACTCGACAAGACATTGGGCGCCGACTTCGTAATTTCGTCCTCGAATCAGCTTAACGCCCGGACGTATCATTTTTCCGAGGCGACCGCCGACCGGCTTGCTTCGCTTCCCGAAGCGACAGAGACAGACGTCATAAGCGTGTCGGCTGTGGAACTCGGCGGTGAAGAGGTGTCGCTGATCTCGCACAGAATGGACGCTTATTTTGCGATGTCTCCCGACCTGCTCGATTACGGCGATACCGCATCTGCTCGGGCAGCCATGACGCGTGGCGAAGGAGTCCTGGTATCAAACAACCTGTCGATGCGAACGAACCTTAACCTGGGCGACCATATTCGGATCGACTCGCCAACGGGCACGCTCGATCTACCGATAGTCGGGATGTTCGATTATTTTCGATCGGAAAAAGGGACCATATTTATTGAGCGAGATCTGTATAAGAAATACTGGAACGATCCGCGTGTCGATTATGTTTACCTGAATGTGAAACCGGGTACGGACCGAGCCGCATTCAAACAAAAGATCCAGAGCAACATCGTCGGTGAGCAGGCCTTCGTTTATACGCATGAGGAATTTAAGGCGTGGGCGAGCCGGCTGATCGACCAGTTTTTTGCGCTCACGTATCTGCAAATGGTAATCGCCGTCCTTGTCGCGGCGATCGGTTTGGTGAACACGATGGTCATTTCGGTTTCCGAGCGGCGGCGTGAGTTCGGCATCTTTCGCGCCATCGGGGGTCTAAGGCGGCAGGTCGCAAAAATGGTGATGCTCGAGGCCGTGGCGATCGGGGTGATCGGTCTTATCACCGGCGTGATCACAGGGCTGTTCAGCGCCTATTTCCTGGTGAACACCGCGGCAAAAGTGGTCGCGGGATTTACGATCAATCTCGTATTTCCGTACTCGATCACTCTGATTTCGATACCGCTTGTGCTTGTGGTCGCGGCCGTTTCGGCATTTTTTCCGGCCTTCAATGCCGCCCGTATCCGCATAGCCGAGGCTATTGGCTACGAGTAGATAATAAAAAATATGAAAACAAACGACGAGATCCCAAAGGCGAAGATCTGGCAGGTAATCGGTGCATCTTCGGTCGGTACGATGATCGAATGGTATGACTTTTATATCTTCGGAAGTCTTGCGACGGTCATCGCTCCGCTTTTTTATCCGCCGGAGAATCAAACGTTCGCTTACATTGCATACTTGGCTACCTTCGCAGTTGGGTTCGTCGTGCGCCCGTTCGGAGCGCTTTTCTTTGGACGGATCGGCGATATCGTCGGACGAAAATACAGCCTTTTAGTAACGCTTTTGATAATGGGCGGGGCGACGGCGCTTATCGGCCTGCTGCCGACGTATTCGCAGATCGGTATCCTGGCCCCGATCACGCTGCTCATAATTCGAGTACTTCAGGGTCTCGCTCTCGGCGGCCAATATGGCGGCGCGGCTGTTTACGTTGCCGAACATGTTCCGGATAAGCAGCGGGGTTTCTATACCGCGTTCATTCAGATCACAGCGAGCCTTGGGTTTTTCCTTTCGCTCGCTGTCATCCTGATCGTTCAGAACACGATGACCGCGGACGAATTTGGCGGAAAAGCGGGTACCTTTAGCGGCTGGCGAATCCCTTTCCTGCTTTCGCTTCTGCTGGTAGGCGTCTCGCTTTACATCCGGATGCGGATGGAGGAATCGCCGATATTCGAACACATGAAAAGCTCCGGCATGATGTCGGCGAATCCGCTGGTCGAGGCCTTCACAAAATGGGAAAACCTTAAACACGTTTTGATCTCGCTGTTCGGCGCAACTGCGGGTCAAGGCGTCGTCTGGTACACCGGGCAGTTCTACGCGCTGTTTTATCTGCAGTCGATCTTGAATGTGAACGCGACCTCGGCGAATTACATCGTTGCGATAGCACTGCTGCTCGGGATGCCGTTCTTCATCTTTTTCGGCGCACTCAGCGACCGTGTTGGACGGAAGTGGATCATCCTCGCCGGTTGCCTGCTCGCCGTCATAAGTTATCTTCCGATCTATAAGGCAATGCAATCAGCAGCCGGATCAAACATCGTGACCGCAACCTCGCAGAAAAATCCGACGACAGGCGCGATCACGCTCACGCCGCAATCCGCAAATGAGAGCGGCGAGCTTGTGCCAGCGGCAAAGGTGCTTCCGTACACGTCGATCGGCGAGCTTGTCTCGAATTCCGCAGCGTGGAAGCTGATCTTGCTGATCTTTGTTCAGGTGATCTGGGTAACGATGGTCTACGGGCCGATCGCCGCATACCTGGTCGAAGCGTTCCCGGCGAAAATACGCTACACCGCGCTTTCGCTTCCATACCACATCGGCAATGGCGTATTCGGCGGACTGCTGCCGCTGATCGGTTTATCCGTCGTTGCCTCGACAGGAAACATCTACGCGGGACTTTATTATCCGATGATCGTCGCGGGCGTGACCTTTATCGTCGGCGCAATATTCCTGCGCGAAACACATGGACACAAGATCTGGGAAGAGATCAAATGAATGGCTGAAGTCGCCGAAGTATCGCTTCGCGCGATTGAACGCCGACGATGCGGTCGACCTCATTTCCATTTTTCAAGATCAGCAGAGTGGGAATGCTTTGAACTCCGAAGCGGACCGCCGTCCGCGGGTTTGCATCGACGTCGAGTTTGCCGACCACAACCTTCCCTGCAAGTTCGCGTGCGAGAACTTCAATCGTCGGAGCGATAATTCGGCAGGGCCCGCACCACGCGGCCCACATATCGAGCAGCACAGGTATTGGTGATTTCGCGACGCCTTGCGCGAAATTTGCGTCCGTCACCACAACCGGTTCCATGGAAGGCGCGGGGAGGAGATTCTTACATTTTCCGCACACGGGCTGCTGTTTGAGCGCGGCGTCAAACCGAACGCGGTTCTTCGAGCCGCAATTCGGGCAAGCAACGATCAGGTTTTGTGAAGGTGCTGCAGCCATGCGTTATTTCATTTTCTCAAGCAGCGGTCGCATTTTCGTTCGATAGACGACGAAGCTGTTCATTAAGCAGATCCCAAACCTTTTTCAGGTGCCGTTCCTCGACACGAATGCTGCCGACAGAAAGCCGCAGCGTGAATCGGCCATTAAGTTTCGTGTGCGAAAGGTAAGCCTGACCTGACTTGTTGATCTCATTCATTATTCGTTCGTTCAATGAATCGAGATTTTCGGCTCCCGCCGGGCAAGCTCGAAAGCAAACCAGGGCAAATGGAACCGGAGCCATCATTTCAAAGTCGGCCGACGCTTCGACCCAGGTTGCAAAAAGGTTTGCGAGCCGGCAATGCTCGCGCAATCGCGCTTCGAGGCCCTCGCGGCCGAAATAGCGAATAACGAACCAGAGCTTCAATGCGCGAAAGCGGCGGCCGAGCTGGATGCCGTAGTCCATTCCGTTTTTTACGGCGGCCTGATCACTCGTTTTCAAGTATTCCGGCACAAGAGAAAATGCTTTTTTCAGAACATCGAGATCGCGGCAATAAAGTACCGAAAGGTCGAACGGTGTAAAAAGCCATTTGTGAGGATTAATGACGATCGAATCCGCTCGTTCCCAGCCTTTGAACAGATCGCGTTTTTCCGGAATGATCGCCGCCGGTCCGGCGTACGCCGTATCTACGTGCAGCCATATGCCGTATTTTTCGCAGATGTCGGCGATAGCGTCGACCGGATCGATACTTGAGGTCGACGTCGTACCAATGGTCGGTATCGCGCAAATGGGAATATACCCTGCCTCGATATCCTCTTCGATTGCTTCCGCAAGCTTTTCCGGATCCATTTCGAACCGATCGTTACATTCGATCTTTCGAAGCGACCGAGTGCCGAGGCCGAGAGTTATGCACGCCTTGTCGATCGACGAGTGCGCATGCTCGCTCGCATAAACGCGAAGCAGCGGCAAATCGCTTCGTCCGCTCATTCCTTCGTCCCGGACTTTAAGATCGGCTTGTTCACGCGCAGCCGCGATTGCATGCATTGTTGAAACCGATGCGGTGTCGTAGATGATCCCTTCGAAGACCTCCGGCAGGCCGAGCATCTGCCGCAGCCAATCGAGCGTAACGTCTTCAAGCTCGGTCGACGCGGGCGAAGTCCGCCACAGCATCGCCTTCATATCAAAGGCAGCTGCGAACATTTCCCCGAAAACGCCGACGCTCGACGTAGAGGTTGAGAAAAGCCCGTGAAAATTTGGATGGTTCCAATGTGTTACGGCCGGAAGTATGAGCTTGTCCACGTCCGCCAGCACGGCGGCGAAATCTTCACCGCTTTCCGGTGCAGAACCTGGCAGAGCTTCGGTTAGTGACCCCGGTGCGATCTGCGACAAAACCGGAAACTGTTCGATGTTCTCAAAGTAATTCGCGATCCAGTCGACGATCTCGTAACCGTATTTCCGAAACTCGTCCGGTGGCATGTCGCCCAACTTTTTGTCCTCGGATTTCATATTTTTTGCGCTCGATCGAAATTGGAGAAAACTTAACCAAAGACTCGACAGTTATTGCAATAAACGTATAATAACAGCAACAAATATCTCGCCAACGCCGCGAACTCAATGTCGAAGCTCTCCAGAGTACGATTCAGCGGCAACCTTGGGCAAATTAAATTCTTGTTCTAAACGGTGAAAAAATATGGCAACAGACGTTGCTGAGATCGGACAGGAAACCAAAGAAGGTTTTATTCGCGGGCTCGGACTGCTGGATTCAACGATGATCGTTGCCGGGTCGATGATCGGCTCCGGCATTTTTATTGTCTCGGCCGACATCGCGCGACAGGTTGGCTCGCCCGGGTGGCTGCTAGTTGTCTGGATCATTACGGGACTTTTGACCATCGGAGCAGCGCTCTCGTACGGCGAACTCGCCGCGATGATGCCGAAAGCAGGCGGAATGTATGTTTACCTGAAAGAAGCATACGGCTCACTATGGGGCTTTCTTTACGGGTGGACACACTTCCTCGTAATTGGAACGGCAACGATTGCAGCAGTCGCTGTTGCATTCAGCCGATTCACCGGGATCCTGATTCCTCAGATCTCCGAGTCGAGCTACATCATTGAGCCGGTCCGAATCGGATCTTCCAGCTACGCCTTTTCCCTTTCGACAGCCCAACTGCTGGGGATCGTGATGATCGTATTCCTGACTGCGTTGAACACGCGCGGCCTAAATCTTGGCAAGCTCGTGCAGAATGTTTTTACGTTTGCGAAGACGGGCGCGCTGATCGCATTGATCGTACTTGGAATTATTGTGGGGCTCGCATCGCACGGCGACATCGCGGCGGCGAATTTCGGTGACCTGTGGACCATCCGCGGAAACCTGCAGGATGTCGGCCATGGACTCACCGCCTTGGCAACTTTCGGTTTATTCGTCGGTATCTGCGTCGCACAGACCAACTCACTTTTTTCGGCTGATGCGTGGCACAACGTGACTTTCACCGCAGGCGAAGTCGTCAACCCAAAACGCAATCTTCCGCTTTCACTTCTTCTGGGAACTGGCGGCGTGATCGCGCTTTATCTGCTCGCAAATATCGCGTATCTGGTTACGCTTCGGTTTGAAGATATTCAAAGGGTGCCGAGCGATCGCGTTGGGTCCGAATCGGCGGACGTGATCTTCCCCGGAGCCGGAGCAACCATAATGGCCGTGGCGATAATGATCTCCACATTCGGGTGTAATAACGGTTTGATATTTGCCGGCCCCCGGGCGTATTTCGCAATGGCCCGCGACGGGCTCTTTTTCGAAATGGCAGGAACATTGAACAAGTTTCACGTGCCTGCATGGGCATTGGTTATTCAGGGAATTCTGGCGGCACTATACGTTTTGCCCCGAACCGTGCGGGCCGATGGCGGTTATGGAAGCCTTTACAACGACCTGCTTACGTACGTCATTTCGGCCGCGCTGATCTTCTATATTCTTGCGATCGCGGCTGTTTTCGTGCTCCGTGTGAAACAGCCGGATGCTGAACGCCCGTATAAAGCATTTGGATATCCGATAATTCCGGCGCTATATTGCATCGGCGCGGGCATAATCCTTGCGGTTCTGTTTATTTACCAAACTACCGCGACCTGGCCGGGCCTTTTGATAGTGCTTACCGGCGTTCCGGTTTACTTTATTTGGAGAAGTTTATCCGCGAAGCAGGCTGCTGCGGACCAGTCTTGATCTTTATTTCTTAGGAGGCTTTGATGTCACTATTTTCCACTAAACCGATCTCGAGGATCATCGCTGAGGCCGAGGAGACCGGCGAGCATACATTAAAGAAGGCGCTTACGGCGCTCGATCTGACAATGCTCGGTATCGGTGCGATCATCGGCACCGGTATCTTCGTTTTGACCGGACAAGCGGCCGGTAAACACGCGGGCCCGGCTGTTATCATTTCGATGATCATCGCCGGCATCGTCAGCGCGTTTGCGGCGCTTTGTTACTCGGAGTTTGCGGCCAGTGTGCCGATCTCCGGTTCGGCCTATGCATACGGATACGGTACGCTTGGCGAATTCGTGGCATGGATCATTGGATGGGACCTTATACTCGAATACGCTTTCGGCGCGGCTACGGTAGCAGTGGGTTGGTCGGGTTACGTTGTCAGCCTCATGCGTGACACGCTCGGCATTAACTATCCGCTTGCGTTGAGCGCACCTCCAGGACTCGAGATAAAAGATGCGGCCGGTAATGTGCTCGGCCACGGAGTCTTCAATTTGCCGGCTGCCCTAATTGCGGTGGCGGTTACGCTTCTCCTGATCCGCGGTATAAAAGAATCTGCCAGCTTTAACTCGGTGATCGTGCTGATAAAGGTCCTCGTTGTTGTACTCTTCATCGTCGCCGGTATCGGCTACGTAAATACGAACAACATCGGTATCAGCTGCACGGTCGGCAGCCCGGGATGCGCTGAATTTATGCCCTATGGCTTTAGCGGCGTGGTAACGGGTGCTGCGGTTATCTTCTTCGCATATATCGGTTTTGATGCAGTTTCCACCGCTGCACAGGAAGCTAAGAATCCGCAGCGCGACATGCCCATCGGCATACTCGGATCGCTCGCGATCTGTACGGTGCTTTATATTTTGGTTGCTGGCATTATGGTCGGCCTCGTCGATTATAAGTTGCTCACCAATGCAGCTGCACCGATCGCGGTTGCGATCGATGCCGCGTTGCAAAAGGCTCAAGGAACCACAATGGGAACGATCCTCGCGGTCTTTCCGACGATCATTAAGGTCGGTGCCGTTCTCGGCCTGAGTTCGACTATGGTCGTTATGACCATGGGACAGCCGCGTGTTTTCTATTCGATGTCAAAAGATGGCTTGCTTCCGGGTTGGGCAGCTAAGATCCATCCGAAATTCCAGACACCGCATATCACCACGGCAATCACAGGTACGATCGTGGCGATCCTCGCGGGCTTTGTTCCCATCAGCCTTTTAGGTGAGCTTGTAAGTATCGGTACTCTGTTCGCCTTTGTGATCGTCGGTACCGGCATCATTATTTTGCGATCGTCGAACCCGGCCCTGAACAGGCCTTTCAAAGTGCCGCTTTCTCCGTTCATTCCGATCGCAACCGTTGTTTCGGCTGCATATCTGATGAACAGTTTGCCGCTTGATACATGGATCCGGCTTATCGACTGGATGGCGATCGGCCTGGTGATCTACTTTGCCTATAGCTATAACCACAGCAAGCTTGGCATTGAAGAAGAGCGAGGCGGCGATGAAACGGAGTCGAATTATAAACCCCCGATCGCTGCGATCCTCGCGATCGTATTGGCAATTATCCTGACGCTTTATCAAGTCCCGTACCTGATGAATCTCAAGTCGGATGTTGTGCCTTTCAACCTCTTCATCAGGCTGTTCGCGTGGGTGATAACAGGTGTTTTGGTTGGGGTACTGATGTACGGCAAAGGCGATCGAAACGCGGCTCGGAGCGAAAAGACCAGGAACATGGGCCTGATACTTTCGCTGGCAAACCTCGTCATCTGGTTAGGAATCACCTGGTGGTATTTCGCTAATATGCACACGCCGGTGATGTAATTTATCGTTGGCGCCTTCATTGCCACAGAGAACACAGAGTTTGCACCAACTCTCTGTGAACTCTGTGGCTTAATTTTATGCAAAAAACCTGGGTCAAATGGCTGACCGTGCTCGGCTGCCTTGTGCTGGTTTACCTGCTGGTTCCCGCAAGCCTGGCGCCGTACGAGCATCGCGTGCTGCTCGCCGTATTTATTGCGACGATCGTCGGCTCTATCGTTCAGCCTTTGACCGGGGCCGCGATGGTTTTGCTGGGCGTCGTCGGCCTGTCGCTTTTCCGTGCAGTTCCCATTGAGCGCACGCTCGCTGGATTTGCCGATAAATATGTCTGGCTTGTGCTCGCCGCCTTTTTCATTTCCAGGGCGATGATCAAAACCGGGCTTGGGCACCGCATTGCGTTGATCTTCGTTCGCCTGATGGGAAAGAAAACTCTGGGCCTTGGTTACTCGCTGGTTTTTACCGATTTCATCCTCGCTTCGTTCATTCCCTCAACCGGCGCCCGATCGGGCGGCATTATATTGCCCATCGCTCGAAGCGTTACGGAAACCTACGAGTCGCGACCGGAAGAAGGCACGGAAAACCGCCTCGGAACGTTTTTGATGTCGATGCTTTATCAATGCGAAGTGATCTTGTGTGCGACGTTTCTCACAGGCCAGGCTTCAAATGTGATCATCAAAACGCTCGCCGCGGAGAACGCCGGCGTTGACTTGAACTATTCAATTTGGTTCGTTTCGGCGATCGTTCCGTCGCTTGTTTCGCTCACTGTGATTCCGCTGATGATCTATCGCTTTTTTCCACCCGAGATCAAAGAAACGCCGAACGCCGTAGCTTTTGCCACCAACGAGCTAAAAGAACTCGGTCCGTTAAAAACGAGCGAGAAGATCCTGCTAGCAGTTTTTGTCGAAGTAGTGGGTTTGTGGATAACGTCATTTTGGCACGGGATAGATTCGACCGTA
>JBJMGN010000061.1:0-3529 GCA_045807885.1 Pyrinomonadaceae bacterium
CTGTTGTTTTCCTTGCGTCGGAAGCATCTAGTTACATAACCGGCCAGACGATCGTCGTCGACGGCGGGATGACGATTTAATTTCGAATTTCAAATTTCGAATTTGGTTTCGGTCTTAATGGAACTTAACCCTGAAATTTCAACCTTTAGTGTGCTGCTGATCGGCTTCATACTCGGTTTGCAGCATGCCGTGGAAGCCGATCATCTGGCTGCGGTCTCAACGATCGTCAGCGAAAAGAAGACCTTGTTCGCAGCTTCGGTCGTTGGCGGGCTATGGGGCCTTGGCCATACAATCTCGTTGTTTGTGGTCGGTGTCGTCGTCATTTTCCTTAAGCTGCAGATCTCGGAAATTGCCGAAACAAGGTTGGAAGCAGTGGTCGGCGTGATGCTGGTCCTTCTCGGGCTAAACGCCTTACGAAAGCTGTTTTTCGCCGAAACAATTCATTTGCACTCTCATGAACATGGCACGAGGGAACATATTCATATCCACACACATAACGACGAACCAGAAACATCACACCACCGTTTCAGCATTCGCTCGGTCCTGATCGGAATGGTCCATGGCCTCGCCGGGAGTGCCGCTTTGATGCTTCTTATTGTCCCAACGATCGGTTCACCGGCGATCGCCCTGATATACATCCTAATTTTCGGGATGGGATCGATCGGCGGGATGATGGCGATGAGCTTTTTGATGGGAATGCCGCTGTACTTTACTGCCGGCCGTTTCGAGTTCCTAAATCGCGGCATCCGGCTTTGTGCAGGCACGTTCAGTTTGGTAATTGGCGCGGTAATAATCTACGAAAAACTCCTAACTCCGGCTGCATGAAACCTGAACACCCGTCTCTCTTTTTCTAGTTAACCCGTTCTATTACAGTAGTTACACTAGCTTTTCGTTTTTTCTGTCCACTGACTGTCCACCGTGTGTCCACAGGCTGTCCACAAGGTGTCCACAGCTCATTTGTGGACAGTTAAATAGCTGATAAGACACAGCTTATTGGATTTTTTCGTGGCCATTTCGGCCCTTTTTCGAAAAAAATGCGCCACACGTGTGCCACAGGCTGCCACGGCATCTCGGCAGACACGTCTTCAAACCTCTAAATTTTCAAAGATCGTTCAGCCGAAAAGATACGGCCCCACGTTCCAATTGTATCATAGTTTGCTATGTGTGCGATACATGCAACAAGACTATTTCTCAAAAATAAACTGGCCAAAATTTTCCGGGACATGGAACTGCGGCGTGTCGGTCATTGTCGGTGACCACGCAAGGTAACCGCGCGTTTCGCTCGAACCGACAGCCCTGTAAAAATTGCCAAGCCAGGTGTCGCCCGCCGTTGGCTGCCCGCCGAAGGCTGCCCATGGAATTTTCATGACCATAATGACCATTTCAAGCTCGATGGTTGAGAATGCTTCCATCTCGGACTTGTATTCCCAATCACGCGGCTCATCCTTCCTCCAATCAACTGTCAGGTCAAGCCACTCGCCCGTCGGGGCGATCTCGAACTCGGCATAAAAGCGTGGGTCATCGCGGTCGGGAGCAAGGAAAAGCTCGCAGACGTCGTGTTCCCAAAGTTCCATCGTCTTGGCCCCCGTTTGCGGGTTTTCATTGAGGAAAAGTGGCTCGCCCTGACGAGCGTCAAACCGAACGTAAAGCGCAGATGCGGACCACAAGCAGCGAATATCGGTCCGACGATGTTCGGCCGCTAACTCACCATTCCATTGTCGATCGATGGCGACCGGCGACGCGGACTTCCATTCGGGACTATCCAGACCATTCACCGAAAAATCCTCCCCAATGAAATTAACCATCACTGTAGGTTTGGACATAGCATCACCCCCGAGATCCGATCCATCGACGAAAGTTTCCCATCTCTGACTGAACAGCTTTTTTCAAACCGATTCCCAAGACACGAAACGGATGATTCTCAGTGAAGGCCAATGCGATCGCATAAAGCGTTTTGCCAGAGAACTGTTTTTCGTTTGAGATAGCAAAGATCGGTTCCCAGTACTCCGGACAAAGTTTCGATTTGAACCGGTCGAGTCCGTCGAAATTATAGAACCGCTGGCCGTGTTTTCGCATCCACGCAAGCAAGATGCGGAGCCATATCGGATTGTCGAACGGCTCGATCTTCGCTCGCTTCGACAGCGGCGAAAGGCCAAGCGTAATGTAATCGCAGCCATCCTCGGCAAGCTTTCTGAACGCCGCGTCCATCATAAGCTCGACCGTCCCGTTCGGAGCACCCGGTCTGTGAGGGAATTGTTCCGTTAGCCAGCCGTTTCGTTCAGGAATGGGTGAAAGAACGAGAAACGCCTCGACTGCCTCGTTTCGCTCTGCGACAAAAATGCGCCGATTTTCTAATCTGTCCAGTGTTTCCGGCTCGATAACAAAATGCAGAGGCGGCAAGCCTTTCGACTTAAGCCAGGAATGCAGACATTTGTGAAGGTCGGGATTATTTCGTGCCTTCTCGATCGGCCATTCGTTGATGACGACGCTTTTGTTGCGCGCCCGATTCAATTGCGCTCTGATCGATTTGTTTGTCGAAATGATCTGTGCCCAACGAGCGGGGTACCAAACCGGCTGAGCGCCGAGCAGTACGAACGTGTGTTCATCGGAATTATGATAAACACCCTCAAGCCGCGCTTCGGCTCCAAAGTAACAAACGGTTTGTTTCAACTTTGCAGCATCGTTCTCGAATTCCTGCGCGACGCTTGGAAGATCTTCAAACTCACAGACAGGCGCTCCGACAACCACGCGAACGCCGCCGGAAGTGTTAAACCCGACAACCGACTTTTGATCTGCTCCAAACCAATACTCAATACCAGGATTCACGATCTGAAAACAGGTGGTGTTCCAGCCGTATCGCATCACGAGATCGCGTGCTCTTTCGAAATCGCTTCGAGACGCGTTGGTCATGGTTTGACTTCAAAGCGATGGATGAACTCCTCGATCGAATACGCACTTGGCTGAAAATCCCTCGGCGGCGCTTTGTCGATTCGCTCGGCTGTTTTCAATAGATACTTTAAATAGGCTGCTTCATGGGCGGGTGAGTTGAACGAAGGCGAATCGGGCGACAGAAACTCTTCGGACTCGTCGGATAGGCCCTTAAACTTGATTGGGAAATCCATTTGAACAAAAAACTGCCCATCGGTTGTGAAGCCTTGGAACAGGTACTCCAAACCAGAATTCGCGATCGTTATGTTGCCCTCCTGGGAAATATTGGTCAATGTGATTATTCCTCGCCCGCCAAGGAAATCGATCTTCTTAGCTTTCGAATAGAAAAGCTCACCCGCGTCCATCCAGGTTACATGGGGCGGCGGTTTAATGCCGTAACTCTTTAGCGCAGAACCGTCATTGATCAACACTAACAATTCAGAATCCCGGTTCTCAAGGTATTGCGGATAATTGGCGAACGCTCTTTTGTAATCTGCGATCTTGAAAACTGAAATCGTCGCTTCTTCGTCCAATGCAGCGTATTTTAGATTGAATTGCAGGGTCCGACCGCTGATACTGTCAGGCTTGTAATCATCACGGA
>JBJMGN010000062.1:0-3694 GCA_045807885.1 Pyrinomonadaceae bacterium
ATAGAGTGGTCGAAGCCGTGAAGACGGTACGCGTGCGGATGCCCGAACTGCTCGTCGACGGCGAGCTGCAGGCCGATGCGGCCCTCGTGCAGTCCGTCGCCGAATCGAAAGCTCCCGGTTCGCCGGTCGGCGGCAAAGCCAACGTTCTTATCTTCCCCGACCTAAACGCCGGCAACATTGCCTACAAACTCACCGAACGCCTCACCGGCGGCACCGCCATCGGCCCCATCCTCCAAGGCCTCGACCGCCCATGCAACGACCTTTCCCGCGGCTGCAAGGCCGAAGACATCGTCGATGCCGTCGCAATTACCGCGGTGCAGTCACAAGCTAGAAAGAAGATCTAATTTGCTCTTGCGGCGTTCCACTGAAAAGCAACTCTACCAGCTTCCTTGAAAGCCTCCATCGTGGTTCGATAAGATCCACCACCATAGCTGATTCGTGCAACTCCGAGATCTGCCAACTCTTTGGACGAAGGTGCGCCCGGCCAGACTAAAATATTTACCGGCAACGGAGACTCGGCACACAGCTTTCCGATGAAATCGGGATTGATCAATGCAGGGGCGAAAAAGCCGCTAGCACCTGCTTCGGCGTACGCGTGTGCGCGTTCGATGGATTCATTCAAATGTTCTTCGGTGTGAGTTGAAGTATCGCGTGATAAAAATATGTCTGTGCGGGCGTTGATGAAAAGCTGTACTGATACTTCATCGGCAGCCGACCGGATCGCATTAATTCGCGCGGCCTGTTCCTCGACACAATAAATACCTTCGCCGGCAACTATTCGATCTTCAAAATTGATTCCTATCGCACGGGCCTCGATCACCTTTTTAATATTTTCGGCAAGCCCGTCTTGTTCCCGCGCGTAGCCGCCTTCGAAGTCAAGCGAAACCGGCAGGTCTACCGAACTGACAATTCGTCCGAGATTCGCAAGGACCAGTTCAAGCGGCATCGACTCGCCGTCTTCGAAACCATTCGCCATTGCGACCGCATAGCTTCCGGTCGCTATCGCCTTCGCCCCGATGTCAGCGGCGGCTTTCGCCGTGCCCGCATCCCAGACGTTGAAAACGATCAGCGGATCGCCCTTTACGTGAAGATCAGAAAATTCCTTAGCTCTTTCAACCTGATTATTCATTACTGTCTCCGAAAAACTGGTTTTTCAATATGATATCGCGCGGGTCCGGTTTACGCCGTCAGTTTCTTGGTCGTTTCGGTTTTCCGCAGTCGTCTTAAGAAGATCGCTGCAAGCGCGATGAACATCGCAAAAATGCTTACAGCGCTTATTCGTTCACCAAACATCTCGGCATCCAATTTTTTCGTTATGATCTCGACCCGATGTTCTCCTGCAGGCACGTCAAAGCTTATCAACCCCAGGTTTGACGGGCGCAACGCCAATTCCTGATCCGACCCCGAAAACTTCGCTGTCCGGTTTTCAAAATAGAACTGCGATACAGATAGCGTTGACGGCACAGCCGTATTTATCTCAAGCGCGATCTCGTCTCCATTGCGACGTGAAACAACCGCATCGCCGCCGCCGTTAACGAACTTCACAAATGGGATCTCACCATCCGGTTCTCTTAGCTTCCCGAGTATCTCTTCAACCGACGATCCAGCTTCTTTTGGGACAGTCCGTGGCCAGAACGAATGCCAGTCAGCTTTGAGAGTTAGGGCACGCGTCCGCTCTTCAAGTCTGCGCGACGCTTCCGGCTCGGTAAAAAAGTATTTGTAAGTTTTGATCGGAACGTCCATTACCCATACTGTCCCGATAAGGCAAAGATAGCCAAAATACAGGCGTGTCGCACCGGAAAATGGTCGAATCATTTTCGACCATGCGATCGCGAACAGAGGCAGCGCAGAAACCGACAAAATCGAATTGAAACGCCACGGAAATTGAAGCACCTGCAGCGGTGTGAACAACGCCCAGACCGGCCGGCTGATCCCGAGCGTCATGAATGCACTTGCAAAGAAAACTGCTCCCCAGAAAATATAATTTGAATGATCGTCTCGGTTGATCTGCTTCCTGCTCGCGAAGTACCCAAGCAGAATAAGCAAACCGGGCTGAAAGATCATCCAGAAATAACGAGGCGAGCCCTGTGCGCGCAGGTTGGAACCGATGAACCATTCCTGATATGAAAAGATGCCCTCCCGCATTTCACCGAAGTTTACAAGCCCCTGCAGTGTCATCGCAGGGATCACATATGCCGCGGCCATCGCCGTCGCTATTACAAATGCCGCGAGCACCATAAACAGTACCCGCGATTTCGACATTGGTCCTCTATCTACGAGCGCGTATCCAAGGGCCACCGGGGCAAATATCATCGTCGTCGGCAGATGCGTCCCGAGCATCAATGCAAAACCGACACATAAACCCAGGAAAGCGAAATATGAGCCCCGCTTCGTTCGATAGATGCACATCAAGATCAGCGGCATCCATACAAACGTCAGTGATTCAGCAACAGCACCACGCGCATAAATATCGAATATTCGGTACGGAAGGATCAGGTAAACGACCGAGGCGAAAAATGCACTTCGATCATCGACAATGTTCTTCAACCAAAAATATGTGGCGAGCCCGGAAGCCGGTAGACTCAAAGCTGTTGTCCAGCCAAGCTGGTGCCAGGTGCTGATCGGCAGGATCTTGAAAACGCTGCTTAGGTAATAGCTTACGGGCGGATAAAAATAAAATGTGGGGCTGCCAAGGCCTGCATTCAGACGTGCGATCCATCTTGGATATAGGTCGCCTGCAAATAGCTGCTCAGAAAACCCTTCTAGATAAAGGAAGTGCCAAACGCCGTCGTCGCTAATAAAAGGCAGCCCCCAACACATCAACGGAAGCGTCAGAACAATGCCAATGACCGCGATCGTCAAACAAGCACGAGAGTCATTGAAATTCGCCACTGCACTCTTTATTGATGCTCTAAGCTCCAATTAGTTGATTTGGTCTCCCAGTCGGAATCCTTTTGCCAGGGAACCTATAGCTCTGGGATCGAATTCCCAATGGGGCCTCGCTATTTTGAATTTGGCATCCACGCCGCGATCCGCAGCGGCGCGCCTGAGCCGCCTTTGATCTTCATCGGCATCGCGATGACGTGAAAGCCTTTGGTCGGTAGCTTGTCGAGATTCGCAACGTTCTCGAAAGCCGGTATGTTGTTTGTCATCAGCGTAACGTGCGTTTTGAATTCGGTCGATTGGCCAAAATCGATGCTTGCCGTGTCTATTCCGATCGCTTTGAATTTTCGATTTTCCACCAGCCATTTAGCCGCATCGGGATGCAGCCCCGGAAAATGAAGGTCTTTCGCTGCTTCATCCCCTTTTTGGTCGGTTCCAAGATATGCTTTTTTGTCCGGCCACTTAGATCCGAATCCGGTGTAAAAAAGAATAATGCTCCATTCAGGAATCGTTCCATTCGACGCTTCCCAGGCCTTGATGTCATCAACGGTTATCAAATAATCGCGGTCGGCGCTTGTTTTTGCTGAGACATCGATTTTCACACCGGGCGCGTTTAGCTGACTAAGCTCGAGCTGGTCAACGCTCTTCTTCCCTTCGGCAAAATGGACCGGTGCGTCGATATGTGTTCCGCCGTGTTCGGCAGCGGAATAGTTGCCGGCTGCGTAAAAATACCCCTTATCGGTCATCGCGCCCGTGCCCTCGCGTTTGAACGGCTCGGCGTTCACCCAATAGATCGTGTCGTCGCCAAAAT
>JBJMGN010000063.1:0-12162 GCA_045807885.1 Pyrinomonadaceae bacterium
TTTCCGGCGGCGTCGAATACGCGCAGGGTAACTGTATATTCCCCGGGCGATGGAAGTGCGACGTCGAAAGAATAGCTTTCGTTCGGGCTGTCGGAGATACCGTCGTCGGCATAGACCGGCTGCCAATCGCCGCCGTTGACGCTATATTCGGCGCGGGCGAGGTAGCCGAATTTGTCGGCGGCTGCAAAGCTCACACGTGCCTTATTTCCGGATACCTGTGGCGGCGCTGCGGCATTCGTAACGACGGGCTGAGAATTGTCGATGTCAAATGGTTCGCTGAGCATTTCACCGGTCAGGAATTGGCCGGTCGGATTTCCCAGGATGTCCTTTGCAACGATCTTAACTACATAGCGGCCATCAGCAAGAGATAGCCCGTCGAGTGAATAAAAGTTGTCGGAGATATTCGCCTTGAGCAGCTTGAATTCGACGTCCCCAATCTCGCGATAAAAGACATCATAGACAAGCTTATCGCCATTTCGGTCTTCGGCGGTCCATTGGAAGGCACGTGCTCCGCGAAGATAAACCTTTCGAGGCGGGACACTTTGGACCGGTATCCCAAACACCATCGGGTCCATGCCCGAAACCTCTATGTTGGGGTCGATCTGCACCGCCGGATTTGCAACGAGCCCCACATTCGTCGGCAGAATGGATATCGAAAGTACCTCAGGCGCGATATTCCTGCCGAGGAAGGCGACGCTGACCTCATTCAAAACGGATTGCGGTTTCAGGACGGCACGCCACTGAAAAAATCTCGATCGCGGACTTCCGATCGACCCACGCTGCGATGCGGCTGTCACAGCCTTCCAGGTGCTCCATGTTTCACTGGGAGTTTCAGTGTTGCCGCTGCGGGTTTCTATACGAACATCACCCGTTGAACGCCACCAAATGCTGCCCCATGACGCGGTCGATTTCGCGTCAAGCACGGACGACTCGTAAACGCCGTCGGCTGAGCGGTCGCTGCCAAAACGAAACAGTTTGCCCTGATTGCTGGAGGTAGCATACAGATCCTGGCCAAAAGAGAAGATCGTCGAGATCTGGCTGACATCCGATTGAAGCACGAGGCGTTCGCGAGCGTCGTTGTCGATGCTGTAGATTCGGCCCTTGTCGGATGTGCCGAGCAAAACGCCGTTGCCCGTCTTGTGGGCATAGAGAGAGAATCCCACGACCGTCGGCGAGGCGTAAATAATATCGTTTGCCCCGTCGGACGTGATGCGATAAACGGCGGTTTTCGCTGTCGCAAGATCATAGCGGCTCTTTGCGGGAGTCTCGGGCTGTGCGGCGGCAGCAGAACTTACGGTTTTGCTTTCCCCGGTTGCGGGTGTAGCGGCCGTTTCCGGTGGTTTTGCAGCAGAAGCCGACTCCCCGAGAGCGAGAGCGTAAACGGTTCCATCGGGCCCGACCGCAAGCTCATGTATCTCGCGAAGCGGGGAATCCAGAATGGCGAAGGGCTTGCCATCGGCACCAAATTTCAGAACGAGCCCGCCTGAGTCGGTGCCGGCGAATAGGTTGCCGCTCGAGTCGGTGGCGAGCGAGATGATGTGCATCTCGCTGGAATCGAACAGAACCGAGGCTTCGGGTGCAGCGTTGGCAGACCGAACCCGGTAAAGCTTTCCGCTATCGCCGGTTCCGACCGCCAAGCTTCCGTCGGACATCAGCGCGAGCGACCAGATGTATTTTTCCTTTGGATCGAAATAGACCGTCGCCTTACCTGCGGCGTCGATCTGATAGACCTTGCCGTCGGGCGATGTCGCGGCGAACAAGCCGCCTTCTTTCCTGACCACAATGGACGAAACATTCAGCTCATTAAGGTCGGTAAACAAACTTCCGTTTCCGCCTGCTGTAGCTTTATAGATCCGGCCTTCGCCGCCGGTGCCGATATAGATATTTCCGCTGCCGTCAAAAGCGGACGACCAGATGTATTGCTGATCGGTTTTGAAGATCTCGTTCAGCTTAGGTGCAGGCGTGATTGACCCATTCGCATCTACTGAGACACTTCGGGCGTCACCCCTGAGGATCTCGGCGCGAGAATTTACGGTCCAAACCTGCGGTTCGCTAGCTGTAACCGGCGTTATGAAAGGTATAGTTAATAAAAGGAAAAAAACGAACTTTTTCATGGAGTATTGGGCGAAGTCCGGAATGGCTCGCGTGGATCTCGGATTATTTCTTAGATAAATACCTACGCTTAATAGTAAACCACGAAATCACGCGAATTTACACGAAGGCATCGATCAGGCCGTGGTGGTCGTCTTTTTCGGCTTGCGCGGATTGACGCTGTCGAGCACCTCGACAGCCGCAGGGCCTTCGAGAAAGAGCATGGCGTTGCGAAGGTCGTCGGCATCGCCAGTGATCAGTCGCGCACTGCGCTCGCGAGTGAGATATGCCCAAAACCATTCGAACATCACGACCAGGCGATTGCGGAAACCGATCAGGAAAAATACATGCAGGAACAGCCACATCATCCATGCGATAAAGCCTTTGAACTTCATGCCCGCAACGTGCGCTATCGCACGACTGCGGCCAATGGTTGCCATGGTGCCCTTATCGACATAGCGGAAATTCTTACGTTCGCGGCTTTCGATGTCCGAGAGAATGTTATTCGCAGTCGCGGCGCCCATTTGCATTGCGGCCGGACTGACACCGGGAACTGGTTCGCCGTTTTGTTGTTTAAGCGAAGCCATATCGCCGATGACGAATATATTTTTGTGTCCGGCAATCGAGAGATCTGGCTGAACGAAAACGCGGCCCGCCTTATCGGTTTCGGCCGCCAGCAATTTGCCGATAGGCGAAGCCGCTACGCCCGTCGCCCAAAGCACAACATCGCAATCGATCCATTCGTCGCCAACCTTAACTTTTCCCGGAGCGATATCAGTAACGAAACTGTTGAGCTTTACTTCAACACCAAGCGATTCGAGCTGCGATTTTGCACTGTCGGAAAGATCGGCATCAAAAGTACCAAGCACGCGATCGGATCCCTCGAACAACACGACCCGAGCCTTTCGTGTGTCGATCACCTTAAAGTCCTTCGCAAGCGCTTGGCGGGCAATGTCCGCGATCGCGCCGGCAAGCTCAACACCGGTCGGTCCGCCGCCAACGACAACAAAATTCAGCGGATCGTGCGTACCCTTCAAATATGCGGCGCGTTCGGCAAGCTCGAATGCGAGCAACACGCGGCGGCGGATCTCAACCGCATCTTCGAGCGTTTTCAATCCCGGCGCGGAAACTTCCCAATCGTCGTGGCCGAAATACGCATGCCGCGCGCCCGCGGCGACAATAAGATAATCGAAAGGGACCTCTGTTCCGTTTTCAAGACGAACAGTGTTTTGCGTAGTTTCGAAGCCGACGACCTCGCCCAGTATGACCTCGATGTTTTTCGCGAAATGAAGAATCCGCCTGATCGGCTGCGCGATCTCACCCGGACTTAGAACGGCGGTTGCCACCTGATAAAGCAATGGTTGAAATACGTGATGATTCTTTCGGTCGATCAGCGTGACGTCGACCGCTTTGTTTGCAAGCGATTTGGCGGCCCAAAGGCCACCAAAGCCACCCCCGACAATAACAACCTTTGGATTATTGTTCATGCTGCAAAACTCGCTCTTGGCCCCTCACCTTAAAATCGCGATACATATTCAATTAGGTGCCGACATATTTTGCGTAGAGCGACCGGGCTTCGGTGACCTCATCGATCCCTTTAATTATCGCGCGGCCGTCGGGGAAAACCGTCATCTCTTTGCCGTCGGCCGAGAACCGCACCAAATAGTCGTTCTGCTTGACGTCGCCCAATGACGCTAGCTTATTCGAAAGCTCCTTGAGGTTCAGATTCACGGCTTTCGGCGGAGCGATTTGCACCGCATTTCGTCCGCAAAGAACCGCCGCGAATTCCTGCGATTCTGCATTGAGAAATTCAAAGTTTCGTATCCCACACGTAGGGCAATCCGGTTGCGGGCCGGCAAGCGTTATCTTTCGCCAGTCGTTCGCCCAAATGTCGATCTGCATTAGCGAGCCGTGAAGTTCATCACGTTTTCCAATAAGCAGCTTTATCGCTTCGGTGACCTGCACTGCCGAAATGCTCGTGATGATCGACATTATTACACCAGCAGTGTCGCAAGTGGGCGAACTTCCGGCATCAGGCATATCCTCAAAGATGCAACGCAGACACTGTGTCTCGCCCGGGATTACCGTCATAGTCGTGCCGTAGCTTGAAACTGCTGCTCCATAGATCCAAGTTTTGCCATTTTTGACGCATGCATCGTTCAGTAGATAACGGACCTGAAAATTATCGGTACCGTCGAGAATGAGGTCGCATCCATCGAGGAACGCCTCGATATTGGAATTATTGACATCGGCGACGATTGCATCCACCTCGGTTTCTGAATTGATCTCGGCGATCCGCGCCTTCGCAGCTACGGCTTTTGGCAGACGTTCTGCGGCGTCAGATTCTTTATAAAGTGTCTGGCGTTGAAGGTTTGTGAATTCGACAAAGTCGCGGTCGACTATACGAAGTTTTCCGATGCCGGCACGCGCAAGCATCTCTGCATGGGAAGCACCGAGCGCTCCGCATCCTACAATGAGGACTCGCGAGGCAAGCAGTTTTTCCTGCCCGACCTTTCCAATTTCGCCGAAAAGAACCTGCCGGCTGTAGCGTTCATTGATTGGAGCATTCATCGGAGCTTTTTCAGGATTGCACTTTTCATTTCATTGACCGATGGCTTTTCGCCCGTCCAAATCTCGAATTGGCGGGCGCCCTGTGACAGAAGCATATCGAGGCCCCCAATAGCTGGAACGCCAGCTCGCCGGGCCTCACGGATCAGTTCCGTTTCAAGCGGATTGTAAACCAGGTCGTACACCAATTTAAGGCCATTCAATTGAGCAGAGTTTGCGATGGCGGAGCGTTCGTTTTCACCTTTCGTGCCTATCGGCGTCGCGTTTACGAGGATGTCGATCGTGCCCGGCCGAAATGTGTTGTTCATTGCTCCAGCCTTTACGCCGAGTGAATCAGCCAAGTCACTAGCTTTTTTATAACTGCGGGCGAAAATCGAAACATTTGCGCCTTCCTGCTTTAATGCGAATGCGCAGGCACGCGCCGCGCCGCCAGCACCGGCGATCGCAACACGTTTACCTTTTACACCACCCAACACCTTTATTAAAGGTGCTATGAAACCGGGCGCGTCCGTGTTGTATCCGATGAGTTTCCCGCCATCAACTTTTACCGTGTTGACCGCACCGATCTTTGATGCCGTATCATCGACCTTGTCGAGATACTTCATTATCCTGCGCTTGTGTGGATTGGTGACCGAAAAACCGCGGAAATTGAGATCGATCTCACGCGTTTCCGGTTTTACCATCCGGATCAGAAACTCTTCTATATCATCTGTCTGCAGAGGAATAAAAACGCGATCCATACCGGCAGCTTTAAATGCTGCGTTGTGCATCCAAGGCGATAGGGAATAGGTGGTGTCGCCGGCGAGTATGCCAAATATCTCGGTATTGTGGCTCAGTTCGCTAACGCGAAAGACCTTTAACATGTCATCGGCCGAAATCTGCCCGGGAGCCGTCTCGGCGCCCGAACCGAGCGAAGCGAAGGTCATGAATGCGCCGTAGGCGTTGCCAAGAATTCGCGTCCATTTACCGGCCTCGCCCATCGCGATCGGGACTAAGCCTTTGCCCCCGTTTTTCGAAGTTTCGAACAGTTTCCAGACCGGGATCGCATCCACCGCCGCTTCGCTCGGTACGGCAATCTTCAAAACATCTGCTTTTGTCTCGGCAAGGAGGGCGTAGATCTGCCGGATATTTGCCGATGTGTTCGAGGCAGCATGGTATGAGCAGATCAGTCTTTCAAAACCTCGGGTTTCGACATCCTCGACGATATCCGGTTCGGCATCGGCCCATTTTGCGTTAGGCACATTCGACCAAAAAGCTTTGCGTTCCTCGGTCGATATCGCATGCGGCCCTCCTTGTTCGGCGGAGCGAAAGGTGAGAAGAAAGTTTTTGCCGGTAGCTGAAAGGCGTTCGGCGATAGCAATTCGATCTTCGTTTTCGAGACAATCGAAACGGACCTCGATAACGTCCGCAAGCTCTTCGGCACGGACGATCATCTCAAACAGCTCTTCCGAGCTTTTTGCGCAGATCGAAATGCAAAGTTTGCCGTTGTTCATTGTGCAGTAGTTCGCGAAGTGGATTGCGAAGGCAAGTTTACAACGAAACTAAGGGTTGCAATAAGCGAGCAGACGACCCCGGCGGCACACGCAACCACAATGGCAGTGTTGCCGCTTTGTTTCACAGCAATCGCGGTAAGCGCCCAGGCAATGGCGAGCGGATAAAGATAATTTAATGATTTGAATCTCACGATGAGACCAAGGAGGGAAGCGATCGCGATAAGAAAGATTGCTGCTCCCGTAACGACCTTGACCTGCATATAAACCAACGAAATCGCAAAACTGACTAACGTGGCTGCCGTGACCCAGCCGAAATAGAGCGAAAACGGTGCCTTAACAAGCCAATACTCACCCGTTGTCGTTTTTATCCGAAGGTTCCTGTTTATGAAAAAAAGGCTGATTGCCAAAAGAAATATCAAAACAAAACAAACAACGATCTGCTCATGGTGCCAGAAATAGACCCAACTGCAATTCAACAAACAGGTGAGAATGTACAACGTGGTGATATTGCGATATTTAGCCCGGTTCGCGGGCAGGAACTGGTAGACACTAAATGCGATCAAACCTGCATATATAAGGCTCCAGATCGAAAATGCATAGCCTGCGGGTGTGACGGGCGTCAGATATTTGTCGGAAACTTCTTTGGGCGTGAGCCCGTTTATTAAACCGGCGGTCGCTATTAAATTGAAAGCAATGGTTGCCAAGGTTGCGATTAGCACCAAGATTGCCCGCAATCTGTCGGAAGCGGGAGCGGATTCGGTCATATTGCTTCATCTTAGCAATCTTTATTTACCAAATCCTTGATTAATTCACGTTTTCGTATGGGGACCGCCGAAATCGTAAAGATTTGTAAGCTGCAAACGCGGAAGTATGCGATAATTTCCAACCAATTACCGTGTAATACCGTCAAAATCGAGTCTTTGGCACCCAGTTTGCGTAATAGACAAGTGACGCACTTTCTCTCTTCCCCATATGCGTTAGTTTGATGAGAGAGGAAGCAAAGGGAATAATGAAGTTCTTGATGAAATTACTGTTCACATTTGTCGCGGTTGTCGGACTGTCACTGTCGGTTTCCGCACAAAAGGACGACAAACGGCGGCCGCCGAAACAGGACCCGCCGAAAATAAATCCAAAGGATAAGCCACCGCGTGACAACCCTAAGGGTAATGACAAGCGGAAGAGGCCAGGAATGGATTTTGTTTTGGTGACAGAAAATAAGGAACCGGAATCAAATTAAGTTTCGATAAAGATAATTAACAAAGGCAGTCCTAAGGGGCTGCTTTTTTGTCTTTAAAAAATCTGCCGATCGGAGGTCGTTCACCTCCAATTACCTCGCCTCCCTTCATGAACCGCACGAAAGAATCGTTGATAGAATTCCCGCTGGAGGGACGATTGTGTAAAAAAGCCAGAGAACTTCCGGTTCTCTGGCTTATCGATGCTGCAAAAATACCGTGTCTCTTATTGATCGGTCGGAAAATAAACATTCAGATTTCTGATTGCCGGGAGAAGCAAGCCGAACGAAGTCTTGCCAGTCAATACGTCATAGACTTGCATGGTGGCAAGTGAAAGGTCGGGCTCCGGCGGGTCGGCATCGGGCTCAGGGGGAGTCACCATCGAAATAATCCCGCGAATACCCATCCGAGCGGCGCTTCCGCGCGGCAGCTCGCCGTACGTAAAGTTGAGACTTACAGTCTGACCGGGGGCGACGCGCGCCGACGCCGTTTTTAAAATGTTTCCGTTCACATCAGCGAAATACAGGTTTGCAGCACGTGTCACCTTGTCGACATTACAAAAATCGATACTCACCGCCTGGCCTTTTGTAAAATGTATAAGGCTCGACATCAAATACAATTTCGGTGACTCAATGGTTTGTGCTGCCGATATTGCAGGAATCGCCATAAGTGCTGCAGCCAGGGCCGCCACTTTCAATAATGAATTAATTGATCGCATTACTAATTTTCTCCTCGTTAAGTTTGATTAGTCCCGGCCGATTCTCCGGCCACGAAGAGAACAATAGTCCCGATGAACCCTACTCACGCCACCCGCGTGGGTAGCAATAGACAGACGCAGGGATAAGACGTTTGTGGCGAAACGCGGACTGAGTAATCCTCATTCGCCGATTGAATGTAAGACGATCAAACCCCGGTTCTTGCGCCGAATGGCGCAGTGATCGAGGTGGCGCAAGATGGCGCAAACATAAGGGTTCTGAGCAGATTCAACCAAATCGTGTACAAAAATGTCATTAACCAGCGATGTTTGTCCCGTCCAACTTAGGGGGGACACCTGGGACAGGTGGGACAAGAATCGAGGTTAGTGTTTGTTTGGGATCTTAAGGCTTGGGTTTTGCATTCTGAATTCATCATTTTATTTATGTCCCGCCTCCCGTGCATGCACGAGTGTAGCAGCAATGCAACATCCTTTGCAAGTCTGTTCTCCAAAAAAACCTGTCCTTCGATCGAGTGCGGTCCAGTTTCTCTAGATATTTTTAGATGTATCGGCCGCGGCCGAATAGCGGTTTGTGAACAGTGATCGGCCGGCCCTTGCGGGATCAAATTGGCTGAACTAATTTCAGTTTGTCCACGGCATCTTTGAATCGAGGGTCGTCGCGCAGGAAATCGAAATTCTTATCGCTATATATCTTGATGATGTTTGGGGAACGTTCTTCGATACATTTGTCGATCCAGTAAAGGGTTTGTTCGCGGTTCCGGAGCCGGGCAAAGGTGTGTGCAACTTTGTAGGCAGGAAAGGCACCCTTTTGCACCTCCGCTACATTCCGTTCCGCGACCTTTGTTAAAAAGGCCTGGTGGCCGCCACGCGCAAAGGCGTCCGACATTTCGCTAAGCGAAACAGGATCAGCACCCTGCAACTTCCAAAATGTGAGCTCGTTTTCGAAAGCATTTTTCGTGTCTCCCTTCAAACCATAGATCCATGCCGAGAAAATGTAGCTCGTCGGGAAATCGGGATGATCTGCCTTCAAGGCTGAAAACCTCGTTAAAGCTTCATCGAGGTCGCCCTTGTAATAGTGAAGCACCGCTCGTTCGGAAAGGGTGATCGGCACCAGCGGATCAAGTTCGACAGCTTTATCCAATTCTTTCACGGCCTCGTCGTAGCGATGCAATGCATAAAGCATCTCGCCGTACCATTGATGCGCGGTCCCATAATTCGGCTCGGCTTCGATCGCCATTTTGTACTGGCGTTCTGCTTCCGCGTAGTCCCAGTCGAATGTTGCCAGGATATAGGCAAGGGCGACACGCGGCCGTGCGGACTCTGGATCAAGCTCGAGAGCCTTCAATGCAGCGGCCTTTGCTTTTGGAAACGCATCGACGGGGCGTTCGATATTGTAGTCGGCAAAGATCGCGTAAGAATCCGCCAGCCCGGCGTACGCAAGCGAGTACGACGGATCGCGGTCGATCGCCTGCCGAAACGCCGCGACGCTCTGCTTTAATCCCGTGTCAGTGCGCTTGCCCCATTCATGCCTGCCGCGCAGGTAGAGTTTGTATGCTTCGACGTCGTTGGTGGCACGCCGCTCAATCATCTTCTGTTCTTCCGATGTAAGCCGCCCGGATAAACCATTTGCGGCGGCGCTTGCCAGTTTATCCTGGAGCTTCAGGACATCGTCGAGAGTTTCGTCGAACGAGCCGGACCATATTTGCGACCCGTCCGAGACGTTTAACATCCGAACGTTCATATGTACCCGGCCGCCGGCTGCTTGATATGAGCCTTCGACAACCGCATCCGCGCCGAGCCTTGTGCCGATCGCGACCGGGTCGCTTTCAGTTTCCGCCAACCGGGCACTCGATCGTGTTGAAAGCACGGTCAAATTTCGCAGCCCTCCCAAACGAGCAGCAAGGTTTTCCACGATGCCAGAGGCGATCGGGTCATCGTTGTTAGCATTCACGTTTCCCACGATCTTCAACGGTAAAAAGGCGATCTTCTTTATCGAAGTAAGCGGTGCCGTGCGCGTCACTCCTCGACCCTTTACTGCAAACCACACGACAGCAGCGCAGGCCAGGAGTAACGCGACACTCAAAAAGATCAGTGGTCGCCCAAAGCGCTTCCCGGTTCCCGAAGTCAGCTGGGGCCTTTCGACGTTTGTATCGGTCTCGTTCTCTTCAATGAAAGTATTGGTCGACGTTCGCCGCTCGATGACGATCGCGTCATGGCGATCATCGACGATCGGCGTCAGCGGCGCTACGAAACGGTAGCCCCGGCGAGGCACGGTTTGAATTACGTTGTCCCCCAGCGCCTTTCGGAGGGTGAGGATGGCGTGATTTAAATTGCCGTCTTCAACAAAGGTGTCCTGCCAAACCCTGTCAAGGATCACGTCCCGCTTAACAAGGTCTCCTCGGTTCTCGATCAGCACTGCAAGCACTTCGATCGCCTTTGGTGAAACGCCGACAAGGTCACCGTTGCGCCACAAAGTGTTGTTCTCTATATCAAATCGAAAATCTCCGAATTGAACTAAGTTGTTCTGGCGAAAGGACATAACGCTGCTTCACATCTTTTAAACAAATTCTACACAACTTTTACAGGACACGGGCGGTTCGCAAAGCATAAAACGTAACCACGCCGAAGGCAAGGGGATTTTCGGAGTTCAATTAATGGGAAAAAATAAAACCACCAGTATTCGAACTGAAACGAGCGAGCTTTGGATAATCTCGCGAACCGGCTCGCCAAGAAACCCCGCCTGGTGCGAAAGGTGCGCCGCCGAAGTCCGATGGCTTACGTTTGGCGACGCGGCAAAGGTGAATGAGATAAGCGTCGGAAAGCTTTCTCTCTTGATGGATGCGGGAAAGGTGCATACCAGTGAAATGCCCGAAGGGCACATTCTGTTTTGCCTGAACTCATTCTCGACACTGATGAGCGAACAAAAATTATTAGTAAAAGGAAACGAAAATGAAAATACAAATTCTTAGATCGTCGATCGTCAAAACATTTATTTTCACAGTTCTCTTTGCCGTACCTGCGCTGGCTCAGGAAACGCTAAGCGGTGGTTATTCGTTCGGTCCCGGGACGGCAAACGCAGTGCGCGGTGACGTGCGTATCAATCTGCCGGCTAGGTCGAACGTTACCTTTCTCGTGCTCCTCCAGCGTAATTTGACCGACGCGACGGGCAGGCGGCTGCCGCTGGACGTTCCTGTGGTGGTCGAAGTGCTGAGGCCGGACCAGTCGATCGCTGTCTCGCAGGCCGCGTCAGCTACGGTCATAAGTGCCGGATTGCCCATCCCGGTTGTGCCGATCGTGGGCACCTTTACCAGCCAGCTGGGATGTCCCGGTTCCTGGACCGTCAGGGTCCGCACGCCAAACAATCTCGCCCCGCCGGTTCGGATCTTTGGAACCGTTACCTTCGGTTTTATCAGGCCGGGAAAGGTCGATCTGGACATGGAAGGCGACGCCGAGCTAAATGCGGGCACGAGCCTTACCCGGACGCTCTCAGGGCATCAGCTCATCGGCGGCTCAGATCGGTCACTCATTGCCGGAATGGGAACCTTTCGCGTCCGTGCGAAATGGCATACCGACCCGCTCGACCTAAACCCGCTTCATTTCGGTAAATATTTCAGAACACGAGTAGAGCTCTTGAGGCCTAACAACACCGTCGCGGCATTCGAAGAAGGTTTTTCCCAGCATGCACCGACCGGCAATACTCCCCGCGTTGATTTTACATACGCGATGACAGCTGCGGATACACAGCTGACGGGAGCGTGGAAAGTGCGGATCAACAATCTCGCGGGAAATCCGCGGATCGTAGGCTTTGACATAGAGAAGGGTTTGGTAGACCCGCTTGCTCCGACTCTTGAGTCGTTTAACAGCACCTTTACTCCGCAATGCACGCCGGCGACGACGGTGAGATAAAAACGGCGGGGGCTGGAGTCGCCCTTGAAAAGTATGGAAACGGCCGCGTTATCGACTACGTGGCCTAACCCAGACTACTGACCATTGGCAGATTCAGCGGGCCGTTCAGACTTAAACTTTTAGAGAGGAAAAAATGAAAATTAGTATTCAGGCGATA
>JBJMGN010000064.1:0-4743 GCA_045807885.1 Pyrinomonadaceae bacterium
GATCTTGATCCGAACAACCATGATGCTCGTCGGGAAATGGCATTGCTGCTGATTTCGGTCGGCCGCAACGATCAGGCGATTGCGGAAATAGACAAAGCGATAGCGATCGCTCCGACCTCATTCAATAAGCGTACTCGCGGCGCGATTCTCTATTTTTCGCGACGGTATGACGAGGCTATAGCTCAACTTGAGCAGACCGACGAAACGGATCCTGAGTTTATAAGGTGCCTCTCGTACCTGATGCGATCGTACGAAATGAAAAAAGACTGGCAGAACGCAGTCGAAAACTACATTCGACTCCGCCGGCGCGACTCGACCCCCGGAGAGATCGACGCTGTCAGGGCGTCCTTTGCGAGCGGCGGATGGCCTGCCATATTGACGATGATGATCAACCGAAAGGACAGGGACCTCTTCGTTAAAGCGGGAACGCTTGCGGAACTAGGCCACCGCGACCAGGCATTTGAACTGCTGAACGACATGGCGGAAAGGCGCCGAATTATGATCGTGCAGGTAGCCCGCGAACCGCGGCTCGACCCGCTAAAAGGCGATCCGCGGTATCACGCACTCTTACAACGGATCGGCCTGCGATAGTAAGAAAAGTCTACGGCGGAAGACGACGCCTTTCGGATTTCGTCCCGCCAGAAAAGCCCCGTCAATGTCAAGAGGGTTTTGATTCACAGATCCTTGTTTCGCGTTATTTGGTGTAATTTCGTGGTTTCGTTCTTAAAACTCAAGAACCACGAATTCACACGAATAAGCGCGAAAAAAAGCTTGGAAAGAGGTGATGATATGCGCGAAGAGAAAGGCGACGCAATCGGGTTTTGGGGAATCCGCGGAACGGAGTGTGCGCGGCGATATTTCATAAAAAAACGGTACGTTTTAGAGGCAATTTAAATCCAAAAAAGGGCATTTTAAAAGGGTTTCAGGACGGATGGGGAGTAGGAACGACGTTAGTCGAAAAGGACTATTTCCAGCCTTTCTCCTTTTTAAATCTCTTAACCACCATGTCACGCCGCAGCTTTGGCAGGTGGTCGAGAAAAAGTTTTCCGTCGCAGTGGTCGGTTTCGTGCAGGAAGCAGCGGGCGGCGTAGCCTTCGGCGTCTCGTTCGAACCATTCGCCTTTTTCGTTTTGGGCTTTAAGGCGAGCTTTCATCGCGCGGACAACAACCGCCGGGACCTTGCCGACTGAAAGACAGCCTTCCTGGCCAGATTGTTCGCCTTCTGTATGAATGATTTCGGGATTCGCGGCGATCAACTTTATTCCCGCGCAGTCCATCACGAAGAGCCTTAGATTCAGCCCTATTTGCGGAGCGGCGAGGCCGACGCCCTCCGCGTCGTACATTGTGTCGTACATTTCCACACAGAGATCGGCGAGCTCTTGATCGAACTTCGTGACCGGCTTGCCAACCTGCCCGAGAACCTTGGCTGGATATTCTGTGATCTTCCTTATGGTCATAGGCACAAAGGTGGAAACACGACCGGCAGGGAGTGTGCCGTTTGATACACCGCGGGCACACTTGTTACCGCTCGTGTTTCTGCCTGTGAGTATCTAGGTATATACCCGGTCCGCGCGCCGCGGCGGAAATTACGGTGTGCGAAAAAACCCTTTTCCTGCCGGGCAAGGCACTCCCAACAAACGTTACGACGCTCATTCGTCGGCATAACGAACGTATTGTAATGCTCCATCACGCGGTCGCATTCTTCGCAGCGGACCGGCGGTTTATCGGTGATCTTTGGGTCGATATTTTCGATCATTTCCGTCCTCATTCTTTGCGCATAGTTTATAGGTGATAGTTGATAGTTACAAAAGAAAAGGCGACAGTGTTGTCGCCCGCGTTTCAATTTTGATGTCTACTTATCTCCGGAGCCCTTACTAACGTGCGGTCTACTGACACTATTCCGGCTGACCTTTGCATGTCGGCCCGAAAAGTGCCGGTTGCTTTGTACTGATGATCGGGTAATTCTCGGCTTCTGCATTTATTTCCAGCCACGACGTATATTCCGGCGGAATCGACATGTCCGAAAAGATCGCCTCGACCGGGCATTCCGGGAGACACGCGTCGCAGTCGATACATGTATCCGGATTGATCAACAATTTGTCAGGAAGTTCGTGAAAAGCTTCGACCGGGCACACAGCGGCGCAGTCGGTGTATTTACAGTCGATGCAGGGTTCGGCGACGATATATGTCATCTAGAAACAGGTCTCCTCTGGAGCACGCAGCGCAAGTCAAACTAAAACCGTAATATTCGGCGTGAAACTTGTCAAATCAGGTAAAACAAATGCTAAAATGCGATGTTTACTGAATATAGTCTCGATTTCTTCGGGGAACACTAGATGAAAAATATCAAGGCCGAACGAGAGTTGGCGCTCGATTTTCTTCGCGTAACTGAAGCTGCAGCCATCGAATCTGCGAAAACGATGGGCCAGGGCGACCGCAAGCACAGTGACCATGTCGCTGTCGAAGCCATGCGCGAAGTGATGGACACCGTCCCGATGCGCGGCCGAATCGTTATCGGCGAAGGCGAACGTGATGAGGCGCCGATGCTCTACATCGGCGAAGAGGTCGGCGGCGGAAATTACTCGGATGACGCACGGGCCGAATTTCCCGAGGTCGATATCGCGGTTGATCCGCTCGAGGGTACAAACCTTTGCGCACTGGGAGCCAACAATGCGATAGCGGTTTTAGCGGCTGCCGAACGCGGCGGTCTGCTCAATGCCCCCGACATCTACATGGACAAGATCGTCGTCGGGCCGTCGTCGCGCGGCTCCGTAGATATCGATGCTCCGGTAGAAGAGAATTTGCGAAATATCGCTCGCCGTCTGGGCCGCGACATCGACGACCTCACGGTCATTTGTCTCGATAGAAAACGCCATAAGAAGCTCGTCGAAGATGTCCGAGCGGCCGGAGCTCGAATTCGACTTATTTCCGATGGCGATCTTTCAGCCGGGATTTCTGCCGCCGTAGCCGGGACCAATATCCACGCCCTCATGGGCATCGGCGGCGCGCCGGAGGGAGTTATTACCGCGGCGGCAATGAAATGCCTGAACGGTGAGATACAGGCAAAGCTCGTTTATGACCCTGAAAGGCTCGGCGTCGATCGCGACAAAGTTCCCCCTAAGGAAGAAGTTTTGAAACGGCTTCACGAAATGGGCATCAGCGACGGCAATAAGATCTACGACACGAACGACCTCGCACCGGGCAGGAAAGTCATCTTCGCCGCGACCGGCGTAACCGATGGTGCATTGCTTCGCGGGGTCAGGTTTTTCGGCTCGGGTAAGCGAACACATTCGGTCGTAATGACGACCGATAGCAAGAGCATACGTTTTGTAGATACTGTACACGTCGAAGGCGGCCCGGATGCTGTAATAAGGTTTTAGACCGATTCGATCGTGTGAGCTGGAAGGATTGTGAGCGATTCAAATCCCAACGTTTTAGATTTCAGCCAGGTCGGCGCGGGTGATGTTGCGCTGGTCGGCGGGAAATGCGCGAGCCTTGGCGAGTTGTTTCGCGAGCTAACAGCTCAGGGCGTACAGGCGGTCGACGGGTTTTCCACGACAAGCTACGCATATCATTCGATCCTCGATGCCGACGGGCTTCGCGGCAAGCTGAAAAAGCTGCTCAAAAAACTCGACGTAAACGATCTCGATGAATTGGCACGTGTCGGTGCTGAAGCGCGAAATTTAATGATGGAGGCGCCGTTCCCGGCCGAATTTGAAGCCGAAATTCATTCGGCCTATGCATCGCTCGGGGAACGCGTCGGCAAACGCAATTTCGAGGTAGCGGTCCGCTCCTCCGCCACAGCAGAGGACCTTCCGGACGCCTCGTTCGCCGGCCAACAGGACACAATTCTCAATGTTCGCGGTGACGCGAATCTTATCCAGGCGTGCCGCGAATGCTACGCGTCACTTTGGACTGACCGGGCCATTTCATACCGAACAACAAAAGGCTTCGACCATTTCGACGTCGCACTCTCGATAGGCGTTCAGCCTATGGTGCGTTCCGACGCGGCGTGCTCGGGCGTGATGTTCACGCTCGATACCGAAAGCGGATTTCGCGACGCTGTGGTGATCAATGGCGCCTGGGGACTTGGCGAAGCGGTGGTGCAGGGGATGGCAACGCCGGATGAATGGATCATTTTTAAACCGACGCTCAAGCTTGGTTATCGGCCGATAGTTGCACGTAAGCTTGGTGTAAAAGAAGTGAAAATGGTCTTTGCCGATGGCGGCACGGGAACGCAGGTTCGTGATGTGGTCGAGACGCAGCGAAACCGCTTTTGCCTCGCAGGGTTCGAGGTTCTAAAGCTTGCAACCTGGGCATGCGCGATCGAGGACCATTATTCGAAATTGGCAGGCAAACACCAGCCGATGGATATCGAATGGGCCAAAGATGGTATCACGGGCGAGTTGTACATCCTGCAGGCGAGGCCTGAGACAGTTCATGCCCAGAATCAAACAAACTTTATCGAAAGCTACGAACTGACCGGCGATCACGGAGCTGCGCTCAGCTCGGGAGTCGCTGTCGGGCAAAAGATCGGTACAGGCACCGCTCACGTTTTGCTCGATCCGGCAAAGCTGAACACATTTAAACAGGGCGAGATTCTCGTAACGACGATGACCGATCCCGCATGGGAGCCGATCATGAAACGGGCCTCTGCGATCGTGACCGAACGCGGCGGTCGAACCTGTCACAGTGCCATCATTTCGCGCGAGCTCGGCATTCCCTGCATCGTCGGAACCGGTGA
>JBJMGN010000065.1:0-16498 GCA_045807885.1 Pyrinomonadaceae bacterium
TGCGAGCGTGGGAACTGAACATTATGCGAATAGAGAAGACGAATGCCTCCGAGCTTTTCTTTGAGCGGCAATACTTGGCACTTGAACTTAACCCGGTGCTTGCCCAGGATCTGTGGCCGTACATCTGTTTCAGCTGCTGCCTGTATGTCCGGGTGCCGGAACTTGAAGACGACTTCGGGATCGCCCACCGGAAAGCCATCCTCATAAGGAATTCGCCGCCTCAGAATAAAGGCGTTGTTATAGAGACGGAAATCTTTTGTGTCGACAAATAGAACCTCGCGAAGTTTCAACGGCTTCTTGCTGTAGCCCTTTGTTGTAAAGCGTACACCGGTCTCCTTCGCGGCTTTTTCCACGATATCGGCAAAATCAAATAGACTGTTGCGCGAATCGAAGTGATTGGGCTTCAGCATCATCTTGCAAGCCAGATACTCGACTTGGTGGAGGGGAAGGCCATCGTCATAGACTCCCGGATTGACCTGCGGTACACGTCCCGCCCAGCTAACCTTCTCCGGAACGCTTAATGTTGCGGGCGGATCCAGCTTTAGCGAATCTGTCTTTGCGCGAGACGCGGTTTTTCGCTGCGGCTTACCATTCGATCGCAGCTCGGCTTTTAGCCGCGGCTTGGGGCTTGGGCGCCGGACGGGGGAATTGCTTTTCATCGTTTGATCCTCAATGAATTCTGGATATAAATCGCTTTGCGTCGTAATTCTGCTTTATTCCTTCCGAGACGTAACCTGTACATTTTTACAGGTTTTGCGGAATTATTTCGGTCAATATTCGAACGAAAAAGGTATTTGCGCAACCTATCTGGCTCAGGAGGCTTCAAACCGCAAAAGGTCGAAGAATCGACAAATCGACACTATATTGGGTAAAAATGATTAGCGCCGATACGTAACAGTTGCTAGCAAAGACGTTTACATTAATTTAGAATTAGTTATTATCTCGGTTCGAGAGGACAAAGCCAGTTGAAACCAACCGACATTAACGATCCGGAATACTTTCACAAGGTTGTGGACTGCCAATACGCTTGTCCGGCACACACGCCGGTGCCGCAGTACATCCGGCTTATAGCCGAAGGCCGTTACACCGAGGCCTACATGATCAACTGGGATTCGAACGTGTTTCCCGGTATTTTGGGCCGTACATGTGACCGGCCCTGCGAGCCGGCGTGCCGGCGCGGCCGAATCGATGAAGAGCCAGTGGCGATCTGCCGCCTGAAAAGAGTTGCCGCGGATAATAAAGGGGACGTTAAATCGCTGATGCCGCAGGGCCCATTTAGGCCCAATGGCAAACGTGTCGCCTTAATCGGCGCCGGGCCGGCATCTTTGACGGTCGCTCGTGATCTGGCACCGTTGGGATATGAGATCGATCTTTTTGACGATCTAAAAAAAGGCGGCGGGTTTATGTTGTCGCAGATCCCTGCATTTCGCCTGCCCGAAACCGTTCTCGATGAAGAAGTCAACTACATATTGGATCTGGGAATAAAGACACATTTTAACCACTACGTAGAAAGCCTGAAATGGGTGCTCGATCAAAACTACGACGCGGTTTTTGTAGGTACGGGTGCTCCCCGTGGAAGGGAACTGAAGATTCCCGGTCGCGACGAAGGTGCAGCGAATATTCATATCGGGATAAATTGGCTCGGTTCCGTCGCCTTTGAGCATACGAGTAAGATCGGTGAAACAGTAATAGTTCTCGGCGGCGGAAATACAGCTATGGACTGCTGCCGTACCGCACGTCGCCTGGGCGGCAGAGATGTGAAAGTGATCGTTCGCTCGCCGTACGCAGAGATGAAGGCATCACCATGGGAAAAGGAAGATGCTCAGCACGAAGACATTCCGATCATCGACAACCACGTTCCAAAGTCGTTCGTTATCGAAGAAGGAAAACTTAAGGGCGTAATGTTCGAAAAGGCCGAAGCGGTTTATGACGAGAACGGCAAACGTTCGCTGGTGCCAACCGGCGAACCGGAGGTTTTTTATCCTGCTGATGACGTGCTTGTCGCAATCGGCCAGGAGAATGCTTTCCCATGGATCGAACGCGACATCGGTCTGGAATTTGATAAATGGGAAATGCCGGTTGTCGATAAACTGACTTTTCAGTCGACAAATCCAAAGGTGTTCTTTGGCGGCGATGCTGCATTTGGCCCGGAAAATGTGATCACTGCAGTTGCACATGGACATCAGGCCGCGGTTTCGATAGACCTGCTTTGTAAAGGCGAGCCCTTGAGTGATCGACTTCCGCCGATGGTGAATCTCCAATCGATGAAGATGGGCATTCACGAATGGGCGTACGACAGTGAGATTGACGAATACGACCGCCTCATCGTGCCGCAGGCGCCAAAGGCGAAGACGCTCATCAACCGCAAACAGGAAGTTGAAATGGGTTTCGACCGGTTAGCGGGTTACAAAGAGGCCCAAAGATGCTTGAACTGTGACGTGCAGACCGTTTTCGATGCGCCAAAATGTATAGAATGCGATGCTTGCGTCGACATATGCCCGACCAGCGTTATCTCATTTATCCCAGATGGCGAAGAGAACGATCTTCGCTCACGTACCAAGGTTCCGGCACTGAATCTTGCTCAGCCGCTTTACGTTGAGGACGGCCTAAAAACCGGTCGCGTCATGGTCAAGGACGAAGACGTCTGCCTCCACTGCGGCCTTTGTGCCGAACGCTGTCCAACAGCCGCCTGGGATATGCAAGCTTTCTGGTACAACGTTACCAAAGCCAGCGACGTGAAATACGGTCCGACGGTTAATGGAAATTTAGTGCAGATTCAAAAAAATAATAATGGCTCCGTCTAGCTAAGCCTACAGACCTAAAAGGGCCCCACGAGGTCTCAAAAAGGGTTGAATAACGGCTTTCAGCAGAAAAATGAGGGCCTTCATCAGAGAAATAGTCAGTTTCATTTCCTAAATAGAAGCTGTCATTTGAGAAATAGTGGCTGTTATTAGAGAAATAGTGGCTCTTATTAGAAAAATAGAAGCTGTCATTTGAGAAATAGTGGCTGTTATTAGAGAAATAGTGGCTATCATTTGAGAAATAGTGGCTGTTATTAGAGAAATATAGGCTGTCATTTGAGAAATTGTGGCTGTTATTAGTGAAATAGAGGCTGTCATTTGAGAAATGAAGGGCCACATTTCCGAAATAGAGGGCTTCATTAAAGAAATTACGGTCCCTATTAGGGAAATAGATAGTCTTATTTGATAAGTAAAGGGCTTAATACTAATGACAAGCGATAGGGTTTTCGCGTTGATCTTTGCGGGCGTTTATCCACACTATGTTAAGAAAGCGGAAACGAAGGGCCGCACCAAGGAAGAGCTTGACGAGGTCATTCGCTGGCTGACGGGATACACGAAAAAAGGATTGGAGAAGGTAATCAAGGACAAGGTCGATCTTCGAACGTTTTTCGACAAGGCGCCGAAGTACAATCCAAATGCCTCCCTGATCAAAGGCGTCGTTTGCGGGATCCGAGTGGAGGATATCGAAGATCCGTTAATGCAAAAAATACGGTATATGGACAAGCTGATCGACGAACTGGCCAAAGGCAAAAAGATGGAAAAGATCCTGCGAAGTCCGGAATAGGGATTTACGGCATTTCTATCGATCGGTGAATCGTAAGTGTGAGATCAGGACCCCTGTAATTCGCTTTGCAAAACGTAAGAAACAAGAGATGTCAGTCAACGCTCTGTTTACTCTTTACCGATTCCTCAATCATTGCTTCCAGCACTTTTAGATCCACATCTTCCAACTTATTAATGTAGAGGCAACCCTTACCGGTCTTATGCTTGCCGAGCTTTTCGAGCGTCGAAGCATGTTTCCCAATGTCAACCGTAAGGTACAGCGATAAATTTGCTTTGCGGGGAGAAAAACCTATCCGCAGCCAATCAACTTCGCGGCCGGTTGCCGGGCTTTTGTATCTCTTATTGCCAAAACCGATGATCGAGCTGCCCCACATTGCCGGCTCTTCGCCGCTCGCCTTCTTCATTATTTCCAGGATCACGAGGCTGTCTTTTCGCTTTTGTTCATCGTCCACCAAGTTAAGAAACTTCTCGACGCTGGCGGCAGTTTGCTTTGTTTTTATTTCCACCAGTTTTGATTTCTTTTCAACCATATTTACACCTTCAGCGAGCCGCGGAAACCACGAGCAGCATAGTAAGATTCAGCACCGTTGTGATAGGTAAATACGCGGCCAAATCGTCGATCACAAAACAGTGCACCGCCGCGATCTCGAACGTCCGAGGGTGTCCTAACCCAGCTCGATGTTTTGAGGTCAAACTCTCCGAGCTTTTGAAGATCCCGATATTCTTCTTCCGTTATGACCTCGATGCCCATCGCAGCCGCGACAGTAATTGCATCGCTTTCCGGCTTATGTTCCTTCCTTGATTCCCAGGCAGACCGGTCGTAACAAAGACTTCTGCGGCCTTTAGGACTTTCTGCCGAACAATCATAAAAAGCGAAAACGCGTGTCTTCTTGTCAATCGCGATAACGTCCGGCTCACCACCGGTCCGCTCCATTTCACTCAGCGACCAAAGTTTCTCCGGATCACTTTCGAGTTTGCTCTGCACGTCATCCCACTTAATGCCTTTGTGGCGATTCATGTTTTTTTCAAAGCGCTCTTTCAGATCTTGAAGCAGTTCGACACGGTGTTCCGGTGGTAAATTCTTTTTCATTGCTTTAACAAATTGTTGTCATTATCTTGACGCATTTTTCAGATGTTTCATAAAGTCCTTCGGGATCAAATGGACTATAAACATAGGCGGTTATGGAGGTCGCAAGGCCGAGGAGAGTCCTGCAAACGATCACTCTCTAGGTGGCAGCAGTAATCATAAACGGTTCCGGCCCCATATTTTTAGTACGGTATTTAATTTGCTATTTGCTCAGGAGGTTTCTACAAACTGAAACGAGGAAATGAGTATCGAGTTTTAAGACGCTCTGCCTACGTTCCATTTTGGCGGTCCACACATTACAATATTGACTAGCTCGAAACCTAATGAAAATAAACGATTTCGTAGTCAGGTTCGCAAATGTAAATGGCACCGGTTCGGCATCGGCAAACGCGCTCTTCACTAAAGCCGTGTTTCGGATGGGCGTACCCGTTACGCCGAAGAACATATTTCCGTCGAATATTCAGGGATTGCCGACATGGTACGAAGTTCGCGTGAGTGAGAAGGGCCATCTCGGTCGTCGTGAGGGCGTTGATCTGATGATTGCGGTCAATCCACAGTCGATGAAAAAGGACTACTCGGACGTTCGTGAAGGCGGCTACTTTCTTTATGACTCTTCTAAACCCCTTCCACCCGGTTACGACCGAGAAGATATTGCACACATTGGTATCCCTCTGATGAACTTATGCAATGCAGAGTTCACTGACGCACGACAGCGACAGTTGTTTAAGAACATCGTATATATCGGAGCCTTGGTTTCGCTTTTGAAGATAGAGTTCGAAGTGATCGAAGAACTTATCGGTCAACAGTTCAAGGGCAAGGAAAAGCTTATCGAGCCGAACATCAAGGCGTTGAAGATCGGTGAGAATTGGGTACTCGATCTTTTAGAGGTCGTAGCTTTTGACCTTCGGATCGAACGGCGCGTACTGCTCGTCGTCAAGATCCTTTTCAGCGGTAATTCCGCATGCGGGCTTGGGGCGATCTACGCCGGTGCGACGGTTGCGGCCTGGTACCCGATCACGCCGTCGACCTCCGTCGTCGATGCATTCGCAAAGTACGCCGCGAAGTACCGCGTCGACCCGGAAACGGGCAAGAACAACTATGCGATCGTGCAGGCCGAAGACGAGCTCGCTGCGATCGGAATGGTAATGGGCGCCTCATGGAACGGCGCTCGCGCGTTTACCGCAACAAGCGGCCCGGGCGTTTCTCTGATGAACGAATTCCTGGGTCTTGGATATTTTGCAGAGGTGCCGACCGTCTTGATAGACGTTCAACGAACTGGTCCATCCACTGGCATGCCGACGCGAACGCAGCAGTCGGATATTTTGCTTGCGGCGTACGCCTCGCACGGAGATACGAAACACCCTCTGCTGTTCCCATCGACGCCGAAGGAGGCGTTCGAAATGACGGCGCTCGCTTTCGACCTAACCGAACAGCTTCAGACGCCCGTAATAGTCATGACCGATCTCGACCTCGGAATGAATGACCACGTTACGGAGACCTTGGTTTGGGACGACAGTCGCGAATACAACCGGGGAAAAGTTCTTACGTCGGAACAGCTCGAAGCTATATACAGGTCACCGATCGGAGCGAATGGTAACGGGCATAGAAACTCCATTGAGCAGGCCGCCCGGGCCGACGGGTTCACGGCCGCGGACGCTATCTTAACAGAAGCAGACGCACAGTCGCTCGGTGATCAAAATCTGACGCAGCCCCTCGAACAAGTCAAAGGCAAATGGGGACGTTATTTGGACATCGACGGCGATGGAATTCCGTATCGCACGATCCCAGGCACGCACTCGACGCGAGGCGCGTTTGTCACACGCGGGTCTTCGCGCGACGAATATGCTGTTTATACGGAAGACGCAGATGCATATCAACGATTTGTTGATCGTTTGGCTCGAAAGTGGGAAACGGCGAATGAATTAGTACCGGGGCCGGTCTTCTTGTCAGAATCCTCTGCGTCAGCGGAGGGCCAGGTCGCTTACACATATTCAACTATCTGGCCGCCCCCTAACGGAGGCGGTTCCGACAGCGGCGTCATCTTCTTTGGCACTTCGACCGACTCGGCTCTCGAGGCATTAGAGCTTCTTGCCAAAGAGGGAATTTACCTCGATGCAATGCGTCCGCGTGCATTTCCGTTCGCCAAGGCATTTCGCGATTTCGTCGAGGCACACGAGCGCGTCTTCGTCATCGAACAGAACCGTGACGCGCAATTCCGCAGCCTGATAATGATCGAGCTCGGCACTGACGCCGCAAAGCTCATCTCTGTTCTCAACTACGACGGCATGCCAATCACGGCGAATAATATCTTCAGGCAGATTAAAGGGCACGAAAGATCGTCTATTAAGAACTTCTAAAGACAGTACACTAATACAAATGACCTACGTCAGATCAACGTTTCGACATCCGGCATTGCCGAAGAACGACCTTGGATACACGGTCGATTATTACGAGGGCTCGCTTTCGACGCTGTGTGCGGGTTGCGGGCATGATTCGATCAACGCGGCGATCGTCGAGGCGTGCTGGGAAATGAACATCGAGCCGCATAAGGTGGCGAAGCTCTCGGGTATCGGGTGCTCTTCGAAATCACCGGCTTATTTTTTGTCGAACTCTCACGGGTTCAATTCGGTGCACGGGCGAATGCCTTCGGTTGCGACGGGCGCGAATCTATCAAACCGGGATCTGATCTATTTCGGTGTTTCGGGCGATGGCGATACGGCGTCGATCGGGATGGGGCAGTTTGTCCACGTTGTTCGGCGAAATCTGAACATGGTTTATCTTGTGATGAACAACGGCTGCTACGGACTCACGAAGGGGCAGGACAGCGCCACCGCCGATGCAGGGTCGAAGAGCAAGGCTGGAAGCGTGAATCTTTTTGAAGCGATCGATCTTTCTTCGCTGGCTATTGAATTAGGAGCCACGTTCGTCGCGCAGAGTTTTTCGGGCGACAAAGAACAACTCATCCCTCTTCTGAAAGCGGCCATGAAGCATAAAGGCTTTGCGATGCTAAATGTTATTTCTCCATGCGTGACATTCAACAACAATCCCGGTTCTACGAAATCTTACGACTACGTTCGCGAACATGTAGAGATCACCGGTACGATGGATTTCGCTCCAATGATGAAAGAGATCACCGCCTCATATGAGGCTGGCTCGATCAATGACTTGCTAATGCATGACGGTTCCGTTATTCGACTTCACAAGCTTGCAAAGGATTGGGATCCGTTCGATCGAAACTCGGCAATGAACGCCATCCACCACGCCAAACAAAAAGGCGAAATACTCACTGGCCTGCTTTACATGAATCGGGATTCGAGCGACCTACATCAAGTTTTAGGTACTAACGAGCGGCCACTAAATTCATTGGGCAAGGACGTACTATGCCCAGGATCAGAAGCATTGACAAAGCTGAACGCTACACTACGTTAGTAAACCTTGGTTTTGAGCGAACTACAATGCCGGAACGTTTTTGTTTTCCCCCGTACCGTTAATCACCTATAATTATTGCAAGGTATAGACATGCGAAATTTCGTTCTGATCGCGCTGGTATTCGTGTTTTCGATTTCAGCGATCGCGCAGGATCCGCGTGGGCAATTGCTTCAGGCCGAGAGAGGCCTTTCAAAAGCGACCGGCGAGCTCGGCGTTAAACCTGCTGTGCTTCAATTCTTTGCCGACGATGCGATCATCTTCCGCCCCGAAGCGATCAATAGCAAGGATTTTTGGAATCGATGGGACGATGCCAAGTCAGCTGCCGTCCGCGGCATGAGCGCTTACGGTGTCTCTTCGAGCGGGCAGATCGGATATACCACCGGGAGTATTGAAATATTTCAGAACGGAATCGGAGCACCATCGACCGGTTATGGTCAGTACGTTACGATCTGGGGCAGACGGGAAAACGGCGGTTGGCGTGCCGTACTCGAAATGATCGTAAAGCACGATAAAGGGATCCAGCTTCCGTTCAGGGAGGAAAAGTTCGAGCGAATCGAGATAGATCCGAACAAAAAAGGCCGGTCAGCTGCCGACCCGTCTATGAACTTTCTTCGTATCAGTATGGGTACCGGTTTAGGCCGCGCGTATAAGAATTTTGCGGCGGACGAGATCAGACTGCTTCGAGATGGTCTACCGCCGATCACGGGACGAAAACGCGTCATCGAAGCGACAAAGGACTATAGAGCAGTGAAATTCCCATACAAGACCGCGCTTATGGAATCCGGCGACATGGCATATTCGTGGAACCCATGCGAATACAACGTCAGCGACGAGGGAATGGAACGCGGCAATTGCCTGCATATCTGGAAACTCCGCAACAAGAAATGGTGGATCGTGCTCGGCGCTTTTGCACGCGTTGAAAGCGATTTGAAGCCGACCCTCAAAACGAAGCAAGCACGCAAAAAGTAATTTCGATATTGCGGCTCTGTTTTCGGCAAGACTATTCCTTAAAGCTAGAGGTCGAAAAAGTCTCTAAAACTGTCACTTTTTACAGGTTTCTTACACCCAAATCAGCAACTACAATTCATCAAGCCGTTTCAGTGGCAGGTCCGTTGGACGTTCGCCCCGGCAAAAAGGAGTGAATTAAAAATGAAAATGAACTTTTGCTGTTTAGTTTTACTTTTTGTTGTTCTCGCGTCGGGTGGTGCGGTTCTCGGACAAACTGAGAAAACCGCCGGTGTCCAAATGGAAAAAGACCTTGCTTTGCTTCGCCGTGATCTTCGATCAGAGAAGAAAAAGATAATCGCGATGAGCGTTCCATTTACTGCGACAGAAGCAACGCAATTCTGGCCGGTCTATGACGAATATGCCGCAAGTATGTCAAAGCATTATGATCAGTTTTACGGGATAATTAAGGAGTATGCGTCAAATCAAAAAACGCTGACCGACGCTCAGGCCATCGACATGATCAAAAGATGGAGCACCATACAGGTTCAGCTTGCGCAAACGCGTCAAAAATACGTCCCGATGGTTGAGAAGGTGATTCCGGGGAAAAAGGCTGCACATTTTTTCCAGATCGACCGTCGCCTTTATGAGCTCATGGACCTGCAAATCGCTTCAGAAGTTCCCTTGGTAATTCAGTAGTCATTTAGCAATTGAAAAAGGGCAGTCGTCAAGACTGCCCTTTTTTCGTTTTCCAAATCAGTGCGAAATCCATTATCAAGGGCGCCAAAACTTATTCAGTTAGGGCCGTCGGATTCTTTAGTATCTCAGCTAACGCCTGCAGACGCGATTGGTCCGATTTTTTCCTCGCCTGACTTGCGTTCTTCTCCAACATTTCCTTCAGTTTGGCTAACTCTGACTGATCCACAAGCTTTGCCTCGACAGCTTGGCGAAGGTTGGCGATCTCATCCATTGTCAGAGCCTGAGAACGTTCTAATTGGTCGATATAAGCCAATGCAGCGTATTTGTTTTTCGGCCACGCGATCTTTTGCTGGTTCTGAACATTTAGTTCAGCAACGCGGACCGATTTTGCAGCTTCGATCTCGTTTTTTGTCAGAAACTGCGACGGCGTCAATTCAAAGATATCGAGACCACGCGAGATCTCTGAAGAATAGATATGGCCGTTGTACCAATAGGCGGACCAGGAACCGCCCAATACAAGCATGTTTGGATCGATCGGACCGCGATCGAAATAAGCGATCTCCTTGGGATGGTCTGCATCAGTAAAGTCCATAATGGAAATCCCGCCCTGGTACCAGGCCTGTGCCATAATATCGCGGCCTGGGACTGGGATAATCGAACCATTGTGAGCGACGCAGTTTTCGGTATCTCCCTGTGCAGACGGCATTTTGTAATAGCTCGCAAATTTTAGCTTGTCCCCATCGAGACGAAAGATCGAGTCTGCTCCCCAAACATTCGGGTCGGTCGCGCGGCAGCGAGCACCGAGACCGCCACCCCATTCGTCTGTGAATACGACCTTCTTGCCGTCATTGGAAAACGTGGCTGAGTGCCAGTATGAGTAGTTTGGATCGTTCACTGCATCCACGCGTTTCGGATTAGCAGGATCTTTGATGTCGAGCAAAATGCCGTTCCCCGAACATGCTCCGGCCGCGAGACCAATCGCAGAATATGCCGTAATGTCGTGACACTGGTCAGTAACATTGGGGGCCTTCGCATCGTGGGCGGTGCCGGACAGGCTGTTGATCACGCCGGTTCGGGCGTCCATAAAGATCCGGGGGCTCGACACGATCTTCGCATCCTGGGGCGCCTTGACTGGAACCTTGATCACTTCGATGCGGAATTGTGCGGTTTCCGGGTTCTTGTCAGGCGGCCCGCCCGAGCAACCGGCAAGCTCTTCGTTTTGTCGGACAAATGACGTACCTGACACGTAGATATAGACATTGTTCTTGTCGTTAGGGTCGGTCACAAGCGTATGCGTATGTGAACCACGACACGTCTGAACGGCACCAACCTGTTTCGGACTTGAAATGTCGCTGATATCGAAGATCCTTACACCACGGAAACGATCTTTTGAAGCCGCCGGAAGCCCCGGAGTCGTCTGAACCGGAAACCCGTCCGCACTACAGTCCACTCGCCCATTCGGCATTTCCACCGACATGAACATCAAATTCTTGTAAACCGAAACATCGCCTTGGCCTCCCGGACAGATAACTGAAGTTACTAGTCGCGTCTTTGCGGGGTCGGCGATATCGTAAATGTTCATCCCGTAAAAGTTTCCCTGGAAAAGATGATTGCCCTGAAACGCCATGTCCGAATTTGCAAATGCGAGGCCTGCGATCGCAAGTTTCATAGGCGGCGGAATCTGTTTGGGGTCACCTGCAACGATACTAACGCCTCGATCTACTTTCGGGTCATTTGGATCATTTGGCAGAAGAAACGCCTCCGGCTTCTTTATCATCGTGATAAGCCTAAGGCCTGAGGCTGTTTCACCCGCATCGTACATTCCCGGTTTAAGCCGCGCGCGCGGGTCGTTTACATCGGCTCCGGTCATGCCCGCGGGCAAGGGTGGCGCCGGCTGCGGGGCGAACGGGTTATTGTTCTGCGGCGGTGGCGCCGGTGTTGGAGACGCTGTTTGCGCAAAAGCAGCGGCAAAACATGACAATGTAAATAAAAGAACGACTAATAAACGGAAGGCGAACGTGTGTACTCGGTTCATCATTTCTCCTCTAATGGTTTAGACCCAACATGGTCTGCATAATTTTTATCTCTGCCCGTTGACCACTGTCGACGTCCGACGCGAAATTAAACAATTCGGCGTCCTGACCCGCGCCCGCAGTATCAAACAGTTCTTTTACCATTGTCAAAGCGCCGTTATGATGCTGGATCATTCCTGTCAAGAACAGGCGGTCAAACTCGGCACCGCTTGCATTCCGCAACGCGTCCATTTGTTTCTGGGTCAGCATTCCGGGCATAAGTTCGTGGTGGCCGGACATGTTGTGGCCCGACATATTCATTTTTTCCATCTCGGCGCCCTTTTGGGATAATGGCTCGCCCCTGCTTTCAAGCCATCGTTTCATGAACATCATTTCATCCGACTGTGAGTGGCTAATACGGGAGCCCAATAAACGAAGATCTTTATTTTCTGTCCGCGTGTCGATCAACGCCGTCATTTCAACAGCCTGAGAGTGATGCATGATCATCCCCTGCATGAACTCGACGTCCTTTTTCGAAAGCGGTGGCAATGCAGCACGCGTTGATGCAGGAAGTTTTTTGGTCGGCTTGCCTGGAGCTCCGGGCTGCACTACAACCGGAGCCGTAGGCGTATTTTGCTGCGCGGAAACGGACAATGAAAGGAAACATGTGAGGGCGGCCGCGACAATGAAGCTTCGGCGAAACGCTCCAACGATTGCTAACATCTTTTTAAAATGCGATTGCCTCAATGCAAAGGCAAGGGAATCCATACGTTTCTTCTGCTCATTATTGCAGGCAAAGAAACGAGCTCGTCTCCCGTGTTCTACTACATTGAGATTATAAGGCAGGCGGCGGGCGAAATCGAGCCGACGTAATAATGTGGCAAAATGATCTTCGACGCCCGCCTTAGCGATTTGCTTTGGTGTTGAGAATTACTTTTCGCCTTCCAGCGGGATCGAAGCTTCGATCTGGGTCCCCTTTGAAGGGCTTGAGTCTATGCTCATTGTTCCACCAACGACCCGCAAGCGTTCCCGCATACTGGTGAAACCGAGGCCGCGTTCCATTGTTTTTCGGTTCATGTCGAATCCGCGGCCTTCATCTGTGACCGTAAAGCGGATCTCGTTTCCTGTATTGGTTAACATGACACGAGCGGTCTCGGCGTTGCTGTGTTTGATACAGTTCCGCAGAGTTTCCTGAGCAATTCTAAAGACACATAGATTAACATCCTTCGAAAGTTTTGCGAGAGAACCGTGATGGCTGAATTGGACCCTCAACTTCCCGGAAGCCGAGATCTCACGGCATAAGCTTTTGATCGCCGCCACAAGGCCAACATGATCCAATGTTGCAGGGTGAAGCTTGTGTGCCATTCGATGCACATCGGTCGAGATCTCGTCGATCTGATGCTGCAAGTTCCTAAAATGACGGCGTAGCGTTTCAGGCCCTTTTAACTTTTCCCCGAGCTGCCATAGTTCCAGGGACATCAATAATACTTTTTGTCCAAGGTCGTCATGTATCTCCCGGGCAACGCGGCTTCGCTCTGCGTCCTGCGCCGCGATCAACCGTACCGCTATGTCCGTGTTACTACCGTCATTGAGAGCACCCGGTACGTAGAATTCGCTATGTGGCTGGTTATTTAACTGGATCATATTCTTTTACATCACTCCGTCTGTTTTCACCGCCTCTATCGGTGTTAACAAATCAAAGTCAAGCCCCTTTTCGTTACTTAGTAATTCCAGCGATCCCAAAAGGATCGAGAAGTTTTCCGAGTCCGTATGGCGTTCAAAGTCTGACCGCTCCTCCCACTCGCCGATCAGAACAAAAGAATCTTCTTCGCTCGCCTCCCCATAAAACCTGTATTCCCGGCAGCCAGCTTCGCGTCTCAATGGATCGAGCAGGGAAGCGATCGTTAAGAAAAGCTCTCGTCGTTTTCCGGGACGAGCGCTGATTCGGGCCACACTTGTAACGCTACTGGATGTCGATTGCCGTCTCATTAAACTCGTCGTTTAATCGAAAAAACCGTACTTAACGTTTACTGTCTAGAAATAATTTGTAATCGGAAACTGTTGGTAAGTAATGCAACACGCGTGCCTCAATTGAAAGCAGCGAACGAAATGCTGCAAACGTTGATTATAAATAATTTATTAAGCCGAAAATTCCGGTTTGATATCGAGATCTGCGTTAAAATTTCGCGGTATTTCGAAAATCTGCGGAATACCGCGAAAATCAATTTACTGCCGACTATAAATGGCTTGGAACGTGCGAAATCATAGGAATACGTATAAATACGGACGCTGTTAGTTTTCGATCATACTTGACGGATTGTGGCCATTTGGCTTATGAATTCCTAATTTGACCATGCGCGTGCGAAGCGTGCTTGCGTTTATTCCGAGGATGCGGGCGGCTCCTTTAGGACCGTCTATTCTCCAGTTAAGATCGTCGAGAACTCTAACAATGTGTTCGCGTTCCATCGCGTCCAGCGTTTTGACAGAAGCAGCTAAACTTTCCGCTTGTTGTATCGGAAAATCTTCCCGTATCTTCAAAACCGTTCCGTGTAAATTAATGACCGCCCGCTCAATAACGTTTGCCAGCTCGCGCACATTTCCGGGCCAGGAATACATACAGAGCGCGGTCATCGTCTCAGGTGAAACCGCTGTAAGCTCTTTGCCAAATTTGCGGGCGAACGTCCGCCCGAAGTGTTCGGTCAAAAGAGGGATATCGTCGCGACGTTCTCGAAGCGGAGGCGTGGTTATGGGGAATACATTCAATCGGTACCAAAGATCTTCGCGAAACGTACCTTTCTCGACGGCCTGTCTCAGGTCCCGGTTTGTTGAGGCGATGATCCTTACATCGGTTTTGATCGTATTGCCGCTGCCCACTCGCTCGAACTCCCCTTCCTGAAGCACCCGTAGCAGTTTGCTTTGCAGATCGAGCGGTAACTCTCCGATCTCGTCCAGTAAAAGCGTGCCTCTATTTGCGAGTTCGAAACGCCCGAGCTTGCGCGCCCCGGCGCCTGTGAACGCTCCCTTTTCGTGACCAAACAACTCACTCTCGATCAAACTCGATGTCAATGCTGCACAATTTACTTTGATCAGCGGCCGACTTTTGCGTTGACTCGCTTCGTGGATCGCACGCGCTACGAGTTCCTTGCCCGTTCCGGTTTCGCCCGAAATTAAGACTGTCGAATCGATCGGCGCGACCTGTCCCACTTTGTAGAGAACATATTTGATGGCATCGCTTTGACCGACGATGTCGCCGAATGCCTGATCCTGCCGCAGTTCTTCCTGCAAATAGATGTTTTCGGCTTCAAGTTTCGCCTTTAGCTTTTTCAATTCTTCATGAGCCTGCTTCAATGCGCCTTCCGATTCCTTGCGTTCGGTAATGTCGACTCCGGTGCCGATATACCCGAGGAACTGCCCCTCGGGTGTAAATCTGGGTGCTCCAGAAGACGCTATCCAACGGTATTCCCCATCGACCCGCCGGGCGCGAAATTCTAGTTCAAAAGGTTCTCGTCGTTCGAAAGCATCATTGTAAATCTCTAAAGCCGGGGCTCGATCATCCGAATGAACGTGGCGTGTCCATTCGAGGCCCGTTTCTTTTTCCAATTTGCTACCGGTAAATTCCATCCAATATTTGTTTAGGTACGTTGTCGATTGCTCTTCGTCGGAAATCCAGATAATTACGGGAGCGTTTTCTGCCATGTTCCGAAACCGTTTTTCGCTTTCTCGCACTGCTTCCGCAGCCAGCTTGCTGCTCGTGATGTCGTTATGAACAACTACCGCCCCACCTTTACTGTCCTTAAGCGGAGTGACAATCATCAAGAACCAGCGTTTTTCGTCGGGGGAATGGCAAGGGTATTCGAGATGAAAGTTCTCCAAGGACCCATCGCAGACAGCTCTTACACCGTCGAGTGCGGACTGGGCAAGCTTGTCACCCTCTATGACCGCTCTGCGGCACACGTCGAAATAATTAACGCCCGGACCTACCGACACTTCGGATGGCAACCCATTATCAAGTGCAAAAGCGGCCCACGAGTAATTCACCGAGATAATCCGACCATCCCCGTCAAGTACACAAACGTGCGTATTCAACGAGGAAAGGATAGCGCGGTTGAACAATTCACTTTCCCGCAATCGATTCTCCGCCAATTTCCTATCAGTGACATCAAGTGCTACACCGCGTAAACCGACTATGCTTGAGTCGCCGTCGACGAGAGGACTAAGATAATTCTCGATCCATCGGATCTGCCCATCTTTGGTTTTCCATCGAAATTCGCTGACGCCTTCCTGGCCACTCTCGATCACGGCATCGCTCTCTCGCAGGACCCGTTCTCGTTCTTCCTCCGGAACGAGGTCCAATCCGAAACCTGGTGGCTGTTTTAACCACTCGTCCGGTGAATAGCCAAGCATTTTCTGAACATAATCACTTATAAATGTCGTCGTTCGTTGGTTTTGACCCTCTACAGCCCGCGACTCCCAGACAATTCCAGGAACATTCGAAACGATCTCCGAGAGCCGGCTACTTAGTTGCTTAGCTTCATTTTCGGCCTGACGACGCCGAACCCGCAGGTATATAAGAAAAACGATCAAAAGCGTCTCAACGGTAACCGCCGTCGTCAGGCCGATCGCATACCACTTGTATTCTTCCCAAAAGGTCGGCTGTTTGAACTGCACCGTACTGCCCTGAGGTAAGCGAGATTCACTGATGCTCCATTTCTGCAATTGACGCCAATCGAACATCGGACTTC
>JBJMGN010000066.1:0-4706 GCA_045807885.1 Pyrinomonadaceae bacterium
GGACGCCTGCCGCTCCATTCGACTTGCAGACACGCCTCGAAAATCTGCTCATCGAGCGGATGCAGAATGCCGGGACGCTAGGCCAGCGGATCACGTTTTACCGGGCGTTTCTAAACATCGCGTCATCGGAAAATGCGAGGAACGTACTCAAGGCAATGCTGAAACAGTCAGTACCACCTGCGGTAGCGGGTGGGCTGATTGATCGAACTACCACCCCGTCAGCCGAAACGGCTGCCGCCCTTCCTAAACAAGGAGGGGAGCTTAAGAGCTTACCGCTCAAGACCAAGGACAAGTTCGACATCGTTACGCGGCTGTTGATACTGAGTGATCCCGAGGCGCCAAAACTACTTGCCGATCTCGAAAAAACCGAGACCAGCGACGACGCGAAGCGATACGCTTACGCCGCCAAGGCGGGCGTTCCGGCTGCCGAGAACAAAGCGAAATACTGGAACGATTTCGTAAACAACAAAGACATATCCGAGAGCTGGATCGAGGCGGCGTTCGGCCCATGGAACTCGATCCGACACAGCGAACTTACATTGCCTTATCTGCAGAAAGCCCTGCAGGAGCTTCCCAACCATAAACGCAACCGAAAGATCTTCTTCGTAAACGGCTGGCTCGGCGCGTTCATCGGCGGCCAGCGTAGCGAAGAGGCACTCGCGATCGTGAACAAATTCCTCGCCGACAATCCTAGCCTCGATAAAGATCTGCGGCTAAAGATCCTCGAAAACGTCGACCTCGTCGAACGCGCCGTAAATATCCGCGCGAAATACGGAAAGAATTAGCCACTGAGTACACAGAGCATACTGAGATATTTATTCGGGTTCTCTGCGCACCCGAGTTCTCGCTGGCAAAGAAAAACTCGATACTATGTGGCAAATATGTTTTCAGCCATACATAAACGCTTTGCCCGAATTGCTGAAATCGAGCTAAGGATTGACACGATGAGGCCGGATATTTGATCCGGCCTTTTCCGTCTCCAGTAAGGTGAAATATGGCTCTCTCTCGCCCGGTTGCAGCAACTCTCATTTTCGCTCTGAGCTTGATCGGCTTTTCCTGCGGCGAACTTCCCAAGGACCAGCACGGCACAGTCGATGCGATCGCGCGGACGGGCCGGATGCGGATCGGGCTGATCGAAAATCCACCGTGGGTGATCAGAACCAATGGCGAGCCTTCCGGAGCCGAGGTGGAACTGATGCGGCAGTTTGCTTCGCAGATGGGCGCCGAACCCGAATGGCATTGGGGCGGCGATGAAGACCTGTTCGGTGCCTTGGAGATGTTTGAGCTCGATGCAGTGGCCGGCGGGATCAGCGACAAGACGCCCTGGTCGAAACGGATCGGGATCACGCGATACTATTTTCGCGAAAATTTCGACGTGGGCGTCCCGACAGGTGCGCCGATCGACGATGTCAAAGGAAAAACGATCGCGGTCAGCGACCGCCGGCTCGCGGGGCTCATCACGCACGAAGGCGGAACGCCCGTTATGGTCGCAAGCCTGCGGGATCTACCGCAAGGACTTCCGGTCGCCGCGGCAGACTGGCAGCTCGCTCAGATCGGTCTTACCAAAGGCGGTTCCGATCTCCACTACGACGATCACGTCATCGCCGTGCCGCCAGGCGAAAATCAACTGGTCAAGCGACTCGAGGAATTTCTCAGCGCACAATCGGCCGATATACCGGTGCTGCTTGCGCGTCAACCGGAGGTAATCCAATGAGCGAGCATATAGAGGCATTGGTGCCGGGCGACAAGATCGACTCATTAAATCACGCGAAGCGGCACGAGCTGTGGTCGTTGTTTTTCCTGTTCACGATCGTCGTCCTCTTGGGTTTCACGATGGGCTCCTCGCAGGCGATGAAGGCGATGTGGATCGAAGACACGATCAGCCTCGTGCCGACGACCGCCGTTTTGCTCGGCATTTATTTCAGGTATTGGGAACCGGATCGAAATTTCAATTACGGTTACCACCGCGCCGTGCAGATCGGATTTCTAGCGGCGTCGGTCGCCCTTTTCGGTTTCGGGCTTTACCTGTTGGTCGACTCCGTTTACAGCCTGCTTATTGGGCATCATCCCACGATCCAGACCGTCGAGATATTCGGCTATCGGGTGTGGCTGGGCTGGCTGATGATCGCCGCTCTGGTCTACAGCGTCATTCCTCCCTTCGTGCTCGGTCGAATGAAAGAGCCTTTGGCCAAAGAGCTTCACGACAAGACGCTCTACGCGAGCGCCACAATCGACAAAGGAGATTGGTTGGCCGGGATCGCCGCGATCTTCGGTATCACCGGTATAGCACTGGGATACTGGTGGGCCGACAGTGTTGCCGCCGGCCTGATCTCGCTCGAGATCACCAAGGACGGGATCTCGAACCTCAAAAACAGCGTCTTTCAGCTCATGAACATGCGGCCGACCGACGTCGCGAACAAGGAGAACGATCCGATCTACGAAAAGGTCGAGAGCGAAATAAAGCACCTGCCATGGGTGCGGGACGTGCACGTGCGGCTGCGCGAGGATGGCCCAATCCTGGCCGGCGAGGCATTTGTCGTCCCCGAAGAAAATTCCTATACCCTGGATCAACTTGCCGACGCGGGCGACCGCGTAAGAGCCCTCGACTGGCGGCTTCAGGACTTCAACATTGTCCTGGTTCGTTCGGTGAATGGCGACGCGAAAGAGCGAGCCAGTTCCGCTGCCGGTTAAAAACGAAGAAATCCTCGTCTTTCCCAACCGAAAGAACCCAACTTCAATCTTGACCAAAAAGTAATGATTTGAGATAATTTCCTATCGAAAGGAACTTAACCCCTTTATTGTTGTTTAGCTTATGAAGATCTCGGCACAGGAAGAATATGGGCTGCGATGCCTGGTGCAGCTTGCGAATTTACATGATGGCGAAAGCCTTACGCTGCCGCAGATAGCTGAGCTGGAGGGCATCTCGACGGCGAACGCGGGCAAGCTGATGTGGCTGCTGAACAAAGCCGGGTTTGTTAACTCGACACGCGGCACAAAGGGCGGGTATTACCTTTCAAGGCCGGCAGGCGAAATTCACCTGAACGAGATCATAAAAGTGCTCGACGAAGAGGTTTTGAGCGCCCACTGCGAAAGCTTTACGGGCGTGATGGAAAAATGCGTGCATACGGGCGACTGCGGCATCAGGCCGGTGATCGTAGGCCTGCACGAAATTGTAGAGAACGCGCTTTCGAAGATCACGCTGGCACAACTTGTCGGTGACGAGCAATCGGTGGACAGGATGTTTCACGAAATACAGGGGATACATCGAACGATCGAACCGCAGAGGGTTTAAGAGAGGAAGTTTAGCCACGAATTACGCGAATTACACTAATTATTTATTTGGTGGCTAAAAATTGGGATTGAAATTATGCCTTCAACTTATTGCAAGTGATTCCATTCGTGAAATTCGTGTAATTCGTGGCAAAAGGATCTTATGTCGACAGCAGCGGAATTATTAACTAACCGGGAATACAAATACGGCTTTGTCACGGACATTGAGTCGGATGTTATTCCGAAAGGTTTGTCTGAAGACACGGTCCGGCTGATCTCTTCGAAGAAGAACGAGCCGGAGTGGATGCTGGAGTTTCGCCTGAAGGCATATCGCGGCTGGCTGAAGATGGAAGAGCCGAAACACTGGCCGAATTTCCAGTATCCGGCGATCGATTTTCAGAACATCTCGTATTACGCCGCTCCAAAGCAGAAGCCGACAAAGGCGTCGATGGACGAGGTCGATCCGGAATTGGTGAAAACATTTGAAAAGCTCGGCATCCCGCTGAGCGAGCAGAAGCTGCTTGCGAATGTGGCGGTCGATGCAGTGTTCGATTCGGTTTCAGTCGCGACAACCTATAAGAAAAAGTTGATGGAGGCTGGTGTAATCTTTTGCTCGTTTACCGAAGCGGTTGCGGATTATCCTGAACTGATCAAGAAATATCTCGGTTCTGTCGTGCCGGTTAACGATAATTATTACGCGGCGTTAAATTCTGCGGTATTTTCGGACGGTTCTTTCGTCTATATACCTAAGGGGGTTCGCTGCCCGATGGAGCTTTCGACGTATTTCCGGATCAACACACAGGAATCCGGTCAGTTCGAACGCACGCTGATCGTCGCCGAAGAAGGCGGCTATGTCGCATATAACGAGGGCTGCACGGCACCGCAGTTTGATACGAACCAGCTTCACGCTGCTGTTGTCGAGCTTGTCGCATTGGATGATGCGGAGATCAAATATTCGACCGTGCAGAACTGGTACGCGGGCGATGAAACGGGTAAGGGCGGCATTTATAACTTTGTGACGAAACGCGGAGCATGCCGGGGCGTGAATTCGAAGATCTCGTGGACGCAAGTCGAAACGGGTTCGGCGATCACATGGAAATACCCGAGCGTGATCCTGCAGGGCGACAATTCGATCGGTGAATTTTATTCCGTGGCGCTGACAAACAATGCGCAGATCGCCGATACGGGCACGAAGATGATCCATCTCGGCAAAAACACGAAATCGACGATCGTCTCGAAGGGTATCTCGGCGGGCAAGTCGAATAACAGCTATCGCGGGCTTGTTAAGGTGATGCCGAAAGCTTCCAACGCACGCAACTACACACAGTGCGATTCGATGCTGATCGGTGGCAAGTCGGAAGCGAACACGTTTCCGTATATCGAGGTGATGAACAGCTCTTCGAAGGTCGAGCACGAAGCGACGACGTCGAAGATCA
>JBJMGN010000067.1:0-5360 GCA_045807885.1 Pyrinomonadaceae bacterium
TAACTCCTGCGCTGCCGCGACATTAAAACTGCTGTCCGATGGTGTGGGCGCCGGAATCGCTAGCTGATAAAAATGAAGCGCCGGAAGTTTATGTGTTATCAGATCAGGATCATTTCGGACGTTACCGAAACCGTTTGCTGCATCAATCGGGAATTTTGCGGCGTCGTTCAGTCTGGGCTCAAAAAAACGTCCCTTGACCGTGCATTACCATGTTTGCAACAAATGCATTCTAATGCGTAACGGAGCTCCTACCGGTCCAGGTGTGCAAATTGACGCCTGCCATTCCGTACGCGGGCGGTATCAACCTTGCCTTAGGTACATTCCTTCCGGTCACCACTCCATTCGAAACTTGCCGAGGGTTAAACGCCTCGCCGTCCGAGATCAGCTCGGCAACAAACTTTCCGGGCCCCAACTGCGGAGTACCGTGCGAACTGTGTCCTGATTTACACCCAGCAGCTCGTTAAACGGCTGTAAATTTGGCGCGAGCGACAATCGAGCCAAAATTAAAATTGCGATTCGCCCAACCATCGAGGCAGTGCTCGACGCCACGTGCGAGCGAGTTGTCGACGGTAGAATGGCATAGCGCACAAGTGATTCCAACGCTTTCCAAACTGCCATTCTGTGCTTGGAAACCTTTCACCTCTAGATCATAGTCATGCTGGAGCAGTGCTAGCGTAACGGCCGGATCGCCGAGGTCGACACGGCCATGTCTGATTCGCTGAACATGTTGTTGGGCAATGCGTCAGCGTCAACTTTTAACCTAATTCGGGGCCTCCCGCGGACTCTTAAGGTGCAAACGTGTTCGCGTCAGCAACTGACGCATCTTCCTTCTTACTGACCTCAAAATTTGCGAAATAATCCATCGATTTGAAGAAGTTCGCCTGTTCGATCGTCCCAAAACACTTCCGCAATGGATATGAGGTAATAGCCAAGGCGTGTCATCCGGGAATAAAGATCAATAAACAAAACCTCACTTTCATAAACGGGAACCACCGACATTTCAAGCTGGACTGTATTTATCAACGGCAGCGACATTTCGGCTCCGTTCAACACGCGGCTTTCAAATCCTTGAGTATCGATTTTGAGAAATATCTCTTTTTCACCTTGATGAAGGCTTTCAAATATCGAATCAAGCGTACAAACTTCGATCTTTACCGAATCAATATACTTTGAGCTCGGTGCAGCGTTTAGATGCGTTTCTTTCATCTCAAGGAGTGAACTGCTCACGGAGTTCCCAGCCACGTTGATCACGGCGGTGCCGCCCGCGTCTCCGAGCGCACAATTCCTCGTTTCCCATAGCAGGTCACCTTTTGCATTCTTATTGAGTTCGGCGAATACATTCGGAAGTGGTTCAAATGAGACGACCCTACCCGAGTACCCCAAATCTCTGCGCATTTCCTCAACGAACTGCCCTGTATTGGCGCCAACATCAAGAAGGAGATCAATGTTGAATTGACTGATCAGACGGTGCTTACGTGCTACCGCGTTCGAGCCCGGCACGAATCTTGAAACGTCGAATCCAGTTTTCCGGATAAGTTTTCGAATCTCATGTTTATATGTCATGCGTTGCCCGCACTAACGGTCTTTTCGCTAAGTAATAGATTATCTCTAATTTCCTGAACGTATCGAATATCGTCCGGCACGATGTCCGCAAGCGTAACAACAAGCTCACCTTTGCGCGCATTTTTGATCGCATGTTGTATTGCCTCACGACTTGCATTGATAACCCGTACCTGAGGCTCCTTTCGAGTTCGGGCAATGCCTTCCTGAAGCAAGGCGGCGGCGTCCTCGGGCTTTCGTCCGCGGAGGTAATGTCCGGCGCGTATCACGATTCGATCAAATGTATTGCCGGCTATTTCCCCCATTTCGCGGATGTCCTCATCACGCCGGTCTCCTGGAACGGTAAGAATCACCGTTCGGTATTTATTTGGAAGACGCGACACAAATTTTGCAAGGCCACTGAAACCGGCCGGATTATGGGCATAATCCATAAGCACCGAGACACTGCCGACCTCGATGAAGTTCAACCGGCCCGGTGTTTGTGCGGTGCCCGCATTGAACGTTGTCAGGCCTACCCGGATATCTTCGATGGACACGCCATGGACGAAACATCCAAGCGTCGCCGCGAGGACGTTTTGGATCATGAACTCCGCGCGCCCGCCGTACGTGAGCGGGATGTTCGCGACCTTTTCGACCCGTACTTTCCATTTTCCTTTCAAGATCGTTACATAACCATTTTCGAAAACGCAGGAAACACGTCCGCGCGCTGCTCGTCGAACTATATTCGGGTGGTTCTCGTTCATCGAAAAGCAGACCACTCGGCCGTCGACAAGTTCTTTCATTCGGTAAACAAGCTCATCTTCAGCGTTCAAAACGGCGTAACCGCGTTTGCTGACAGCCCGCGGTACGACAGATTTTACGCGGGCGAGGTCTTCGAGCGTATTCACATCTTTCAATCCGAGATGGTCAGCAGCAACGTTTAGCACAACACCCACATCTGCGTGATCAAATCCGAGTCCGGATCGAATAATTCCTCCGCGTGCCGTTTCGAGAACGGCGACATCGACAGTCGGATCCTTTAATACCAATTGCGCTGAAACCGGACCCGTGTTGTCACCCTGGACGATCTGCTCATTACCGATGTAGGTGCCGTCGGTCGTTGTGAAACCGACCGTGCGGCCGGAGTTTCGCAAAATGTGGGCGATCAGGCGCGTCGTGGTGGTTTTGCCATTCGTACCGGTAATAGCAAATATAGGGATCCGAGATGGAGCACCTTGCGGGAAAAGCATGTCGATGACATGCTCGGCAACATTACGGCCGATGCCTTCACTCGGTGCAAGGTGCATGCGAAACCCCGGTGCGGCGTTTACCTCAATGATGCCGCCGCCATTTTCTCGCAGTGGTTCGCTGACATTTGGCGCTATCACATCTACTCCGGCGACGTCGAGCCCGATAATTCGAGCGATCCTTTCAAACAAGAAAACGTTTTCGGGATGGACTTCGTCAGTAAGGTCGATCGCAGTACCACCCGTCGAAATATTCGCCGTCGTCTTCAGAAAGAGCCGTTCGTCCTTTGGCAAAATGCTTTCCAGTTCGTATCCGGATTTTCGAATACAACGCAAAGTTTGAGTATCGACCTCGATCTCTGTCAGAACGTTTTCGTGGCCATAGCCCCGGCGCGGGTCAGAATTAGTTTTGTCGATAAGCTGTTGAATGGTCAGTTGGCCATCGCCGACGATGTGCGCCGGAACGCGTTCGGCTACGGCGATAAGTCGATTGTTAACTACGAGTGCTCTAAAGTCAGAGCCTTCCAACTGTTGTTCAACGATGATCCATCTCGAATACTCTTTCGCTCGGTCCCAGGCAACGTGCGCTTCCTCGAGCGATTTTATCCCGACCGTCGCACCCTTGCCGTGGTTGCCGTCGAGCGGCTTGATAACGCACGGATAGCCAATTGCTTCCAATGTTTCCTCGAGTTCATCCACGCTCCGAATGCGGTATCCCTTAGGGACCGGCACGCCCATGTCGCCAAGAAGCTTTTTCGTCGCGTGCTTGTTCGCGGCGATGTCCACGGCGATCATATTAGTGTTTGCGGTCGTGGTCGCCTGAATCCGTTTCTGATAAACGCCGTAACCAAGCTGAACAAGGGACTGGTCGTTCAAACGAATGTAAGGGATGCCCCGGCTTTCGGCCTCTTCTACCAACGAGCCGGTCGAAGGTCCGAAGCGGACCTCTTCGCGAATTTCGCGCATTCGCCGGACGTCGTCTGCGATCGCGGCACGAACTTCCTCCAACTCCTTGTTTTCTGCGAGTGCCAGGAATAGACGAACCGCGGCTCGGGCAGCATATCGGCCGACATCTTCCTCGTGATAGCTAAACACGACATTGTAGATTCCCTTTTCACCAGTTTCGCGTGTGCGGCCGTAGCCCGTGTCCATGCCCGCGAGCGTCTGAAGTTCGAGAGCGAAATGTTCGATTATGTGGCCCGCCCACGTGCCCTCGGTAACACGACGTAAAAATCCCCCTTCTTCGCCATAGCTACAGCCATGTTTTTCCAGCGACGGCATTGCAGCGACCATCCGATCGTAGAAACCGGGCAGTTTATCCGAAGGCGTCTGCTCGTAATCGCCAATATCGAGCCGCATGATAATCAGCTTTTTCCAATAGCCGCTCCAGTAATTTGGTCCGCGAAGTGTTCGGATCTCTAAGATTTCCATTTTTTCCTTTGCAACGAATTACACGAATTTCAAGAAACAAAGATTGTAGCCAAAAGAACAATTCGCGTAATTCATAGCTAAATCTTCAGGCCAGGTCGGGGATCAAAAACTCATTCGGTGGCGGGACGGGCTTGCGTTCCAGGTAATCGTAAACCAGGCCGTCCTGCAGCACGTGAAGTTGGACACCAAACACGCTGAAAGACTGAAAATCGTCGACTTCCGCGATCTCGTTGTAAGTGATCTTTGACCCGTCGACGACCGTGACGGAACCGCCGCCAAAGACCTCCATATTGCCGCTTTTGTCGAGGATGATCGCGGTATTTTCGTCGATGCCGACACCGAGATTGTAGGGATTATACGAAACGGCAGTGATGAGACGACTGATCCGGCCGCGCTCGGTAAAATGCTGATCGATAATGATATTTTTGAGAAATCCAAGTCCGGGAGAAAGCCGCACGGAATTTTTGTGTGGATGCGATGTTGATTCACCGCGAACGATCATTGACGTGCTCATTCCCGCCGCTCCGGCGCTTGTGCCGGCGAGCACCATGTCAGTTTCTGTGACCAACTTCCTAAGTCGCGCCGCAAACTGCGTCCCGCCAAGAAGTGAAACAAGACGCATCTGGTCGCCGCCAGTGATGAAAACGCCCGTAACGCCATCGAGCAGGACATTCACATCTGCATCGAAAACGTCCTGGCGCGATGTTGCCCGCAGTACGCGCGGATTTGCGATCCCGAGGTTTCGGAACGCCTGAGTATAGACATCCGCCGCAAATTCCGGGAAATCCGACGCGACCGGAACGATCAAGATCTCGGCTTTATCCTCGCCCGCAAGCGAAAGGAATTTCCGGAGAATACGCCGCTCGTTATACTTATCTTCTGCACCGCCGATCACAAGCAGATGCCCGCCGATGATCTCTCGGTCATGTGAATCACTCATAAATAAAGGAAATACTTAAGGTTAAGTTATTTGAATTGGAGTGTTTGGTCAAGAAACAGGGCGAACCATCGATTCAGGCTCCGAGTTCTCTGTGTTCTCTGTGGCTCGTCTGCGAATGTATTTCCTGCAGGCTGCGCACCGTCACTTTTTCCTGTGATTTCTTCGTTGCTATAGCTTCAACCAAGGCCTCGGCACCGGTGATC
>JBJMGN010000068.1:0-5355 GCA_045807885.1 Pyrinomonadaceae bacterium
AACCAGCCGAAAGTTGAAGCATTTCCTACGCACTTTTATTTCGTCGTTCACGGCATCAAGCCTGGGGAAACTGGTCCAGCAAATTTTGTTACAAAAGAGCTGGACGGTTATCTCGGCGAGAATTTCGTAGTCACATATCACGACCAGCGTTTTCGTTCGATAAAAGCAGTTAAACAGCAGATCCGGTCGAGCACGTTTTCGTGCCGCCGCGGCGCCGCATACCTTCTTCATCAGATTCTCGATAACATTGTCGACCTTTATATGCCCATCGTCGATGACTTCGACAAGGAGATAAACAAGCTCGAAGATCGGGTTTTCGACATGAAGAAGAGTAATACGGCAATTCTTGAAGAAGTTATGGACCTTCGGCGCAGCGTCGCCCGCTTGCGAAGGATCTCTGCGCGCCAGTTAGAAGTCTTATATCGGATCTCGCATGGGGAATTTCCACAGATACCCGAGAATGTTCTTCCGTTTTTCCGGGACGTTCACGACCACCTGCTCCGTATTTCCGACCTCTCGGAAAGCTATCGCGACTTGGTTGGCAGTCTTTTCGATATTCACTTTGCGGTGATTGCGACCCGAACCAATGATGTAATGAAAACACTGGCCGTGCTGTCGGCGATCATTTTACCTTTGTCGCTGATTTCAGGTATTTATGGGATGAACTTCGAATATATGCCGGAGCTTCACTCACAGCACGGCTATTTCATAACCCTCGGAGTGATGGCTGTAGTCGCGATCATTCTACTGATATATTTTTGGAGAAGGGGTTGGATCTTTCAGAGAGAAGAGGTCGTAGTTTCGGCTCGAAACGAATCTCCGCCGGAGCAGAACGACGGAAAATAATTCACGCTTGACGCAAAAGGCTCTCGACCTGAACGTCACCAAATCCATACACGCCCGCCATTTTGCGGAATTCGGGAAATAACGTTTCAATTTCATTAAATCCATTTGCCTTGAGTTGCTTCACGAATTCAAGCGGTTTCGAGTCGACCTCCACAGCGGCATCGCAAACTTCTTTCAAGAACGGAAAGGCAGCCGATCGGTAATTACCGAGTTCACTCAATGTCGAAACGTTCCTATCTCGGTAAGCTTCCCAAAGTTGAATGCCTCTAGACCTATCTTCTTGTGTAAACTGAACTCTCGCGTCTAAGCATTGGATAAGTTCGTCTTCCGAGTGCTGACCAAAACCTTCCCAAACATCGTCTGGTGAAACGTTGATAGGTGCGACGCGAAACAGATCGACATCATTATCTTTGAGCAAGCCGATGCAGAACCACATATTCACCGAGCAAAAAAGCTCGTATTCGAACCAGAGATTCACTTCATCGCCGGCACTCGTATCGAGCAGTTGTTCGAGCTCGCGGGCGACGGTTTCCTGATATTCGATCGGATCACTTCCATCATCGATCGAATGGTAATTAGCTCGTGATTCCCAAAATTGGTCAAGGTCGTCCCCATCGAGATCGCCGCTAATGAACGCCTCACGACAAACGACCACCTTGCCTTTAATTCCAGTGTTTTCGAATCTTTTAGAAAGCGAATCGCCCGGTAGAACATGCAAGATCATAGATACAACGTTAACGCGTGAAGAACCGAAAGAGCAATTCCCGCATACATCCCTGCGGCTATATCGTCGGCGCAAACCCCGACACCTCCGGGGAGATCTTGAAGCTGATCGATGGGAAACGGCTTCCAAATATCGAACAAGCGGAAAAGAACAAATCCCGCCGCAATCAAAACCCAGGATCGGGTAAATGGAATAAAAAGAAATACCGTCAATTGACCCATTATCTCGTCAACAACGGCTTGGGAAGCGTCCGTGTTGCCAAGCAACTTGATCGAACGTCCCGATGCCCAAATACCAACGAGAACCAAAGCGGCAAACGATATGAGTATCACTGCGTGAATCGCAGCAACCGTTGCTTCCGGCGGTGCAAGATTCGGCGTATAGCGATAGGCGGCGAAACCGTTTGAGAGAGCAGCGTAAAATCCGATCGCTACCAACGATCCCCATGTTCCCGGAGCGAGCGGCAGGTAACCGACGCCGAACGTAGTGATCGATAACGACAAGTAGTCGAGGAATCCTTTTGGATCGTGTTTCTCGACGTTTGCCTTCATGCAAGCCTCATATTGAAATTTAGAATTCAATGCCCTGCTGGGCGTAGATACCGGCGTGAAATGGATGCTTGATCTCGCGCATTTCCGTAACGAGATCGGCGGCTTCCACTAATTCCTGGGGCGCATTTCGTCCTGTCAGGATCAAATGCAGGTGCGGTTGTTTTTCACGAATTGTTTTGATCTCTTTCAAAACTTCGTTTACATCAAGAAATTTGTAGTCGAGCACGTACACGATTTCGTCGAAGACCAACAGTTCGTAATCGGCGCTCCGCATTTTCTCGACACACATCGCCCACGTCTCTTCGCTTGTTTTTATATCTTGCGCGGGGTCATTTGTGTCCCAGGTAAATCCGTCGCCCATCGTGTGGATCTCGACACCGAGCTTTTCGAGCGATTCATGTTCGCCATAACGGTCGCTTTTCGACTTCATGAATTGAATAAGGCAGCATTTCAATCCGCGGCCGGCGGCTCGAACCAAAACGCCGAGCGCCGCGGTTGTCTTTCCATTGCCGTCGCCCGTGTTGACCATCAAAAGGCCGTGAGTTTTTTCGCGATAATCCTCGCGTCGCCACTTGTATCGTTTTTCTTTTGCCTCCGTCATCGCCAAAAAGATAATGGCAGTAGTTTGAGGCGTTTAGCAAACGTCCAACCCACTGCCGGCTCACGATTCAGTTTCAACTATTACGCGTTCGGCGCGTCCGTAATCCATTCAGCACTTGCTCGGTCAACTGCTTCTTTCACAGCAATTACAAGCTCGATTTCTTTCTCGTCCCAGTTGCCATCGACACGTAAACCGGCTGCATTTCGATGTCCACCCCCGCCGAATTTCTCCGCAACCTTTGCCACGTTGATATCGCCCTTAGAGCGGAGGCTGACGCGATATTGGTCTTTGCCGACTTCGCGCATGTAAACCACTGCAAGGATCTCGCGCGCAGCCAAAGGAATGTTTACAAATCCATTGTTGTCGCCGTCGACAGCTCCTGCGATCTCGCGCATCTTGAGTGTTTGCCGCATTGAGGCGACCTTTCCGGATTCATCGCGCCTGACGGTATCCAATACCTGCCGCATCAACTCGATTCTTGACCATGGATAGTTATTGTAAACCGCCTCGGAAACCTCCGCGGGCTTTACGCCGGCTTTTACAAGCTCCGACGCAACCTTCAAAGTTCGGTCGGTTGTATTTGAGAAATGGAATGAGCCAGTATCGGTGACCAACGCCATGTAAACGCATTCGGCGATTTCCCGTGTGATCCGCCCGCCAATCGCCTTACATAGGTTGTAGATCATCTCGCCAACGGCTGACGCGGTGGAATCTATCCAATTGATAGTTCCAAAATGGGCGCTCGTGGCATGATGGTCAATGTTTACCGTAAAAACATCATCTAATCCTTTGATGCCGGGGCGTTCGAGGTCGGAGCATTCTATAATGAATACAGCGTCGTAATTCTCGTCGACAACATCAACGTCACGGATCTTTTCGGCTCCCGGGAGGCCTCTATATGCGACCGGGACCTCACCGTGCACGATTACTTCTGCAGATTTCCCAAGGGATTGGAGTAGCCAGCAAAGCCCTAATGATGAACCTACGCCATCACCATCGGGTTTGATATGTGTGGTGATACCAAACTTCTGTTTATTTTCAATCAGCTCAACTACTTGACTTAGCATTTCAACGCAAAAAGACCCCTAAACGCTGGAATCTTCCGGATCCTTTTCTCGAAATTCGCCTCTGCTGGTCAGGTCCTGTAACAGATCGCCTACACGGGCAGCATTTTCTTCTGCACTGTCACGAACAAAATGCACGTGTGGAGCAAACCGGAGGTCCAGGTTCATCGCAACCTGCTGTCGAACAAATGTCGCCGCATTTCGCAGCGATCTCAAAGCTTCATCGACTTCTTTCTCGTCCCCACGAATTAGAACGTATACCTTCGCGTCATGAAGATCAGGCGAAACTTCGACATCCGTCACTGTCACAGTCTCTAGCCGCGGGTCGTCCATTTCAAAACCGACAACCTCGGCGATCTCAACTTTCAAGGCTTCGGCAAGCCTTTCAGGTCGCCGCATTCTTATAACTCCGTTGCCGCTATTTTTTCGATCACGTACGCTTCGATCTCGTCTTCGAGCTTGATGTCATTAAAATTGACAAGGCTGATGCCGCATTCGAATCCCTGGCGTACTTCGTTGGTATCGTCCTTGAATCGTTTGAGCGTCGCAATATCGCCTTCCCAAATGACGACACCGTCACGTATAAGGCGTGCTTTTGCTTGCCTGCGGATAACACCATCCGTAACTCGGCAGCCGGCGATCGTACCGATACGAGAGACCTTGAAAGTTTCCTGAACGACAGCTTTGCCGAGTATCACTTCCTTTTCGATGGCGTCGAGCATGCCGATCATAGCGGCCTTTATTTCTTCTTCGACTTTGTAAATGATCGAGTGCAGCCGAATATCTACGTCTTCATGTTTTGCAATGTCGGAAACACGGGCCTCGGGACGGACGTTGAAACCGATGATCACGACAGCCGTCGAAGCATCGTCAGCCTGGGTCGCCGAAGCAAGCAAAACGTCCGATTCAGCGATTGCCCCTACACCTGCGCGGATAACGCGTACCTTTACCTTTTCAGTAGAAAGTTTTTCGAGTGTCCCGCGAAGCACTTCGACCGAACCTTGAACATCGGCCTTCAAAATAACAAGCAGTTCCTTGATCTCGGCCTGGCCCAACGATTCGATACCGCGTTTCGTCGTCTTAAGCATTGCGGCCTGCCGTGCATGCATTTGCCGTTGGCCCGCGATCGTTTGAGCTTTGTCGATATCGGAAACAACCTGGAAAGTGTCGCCTGCCTGCGGAACGCCCTGGAGGCCTAAAATTTCAACAGGGGTTGCAGGAGCCGCTTCGGTAACCGCTTCGCCTCGATCGGAGAACATGGCACGGACCTTCCCGTAGAACTGCCCGACAATAAAAGGATCGCCAACTTGTAAGGTGCCCTGCTGCACTAGCGCCGTCGCAACCGCACCGCGGCCTTTATCGAGTTTAGCCTCAAGCACAACACCGGATGCTCGACGTGTCGGACTCGCTTTCAGATCGAGAATGTCCGCCTGCAGCAAAACAGTCTCAAGAAGGGTGTCCAGATTTTCATGTTTCTTTGCGGAGACCGGCACCATTTCTATGTCACCGCCCCAATCGACCGGTTGAAGGCCCAGGCCCGCGAGGCCTTGTTTGACCTTATCGGGATTT
>JBJMGN010000069.1:0-4638 GCA_045807885.1 Pyrinomonadaceae bacterium
CGATGCCTGCGCTGCCGTCAGTCGCGTAAAAGTAACAGGTGCCGGATTGACGACGAAGTTACCGCCTCCTGGTATTGGAACAACGATCTGCCCGATCGACGTAGATGCGGTCAGGTTTCCGACAACGTCCGTCGTAAAGAAACCCGATTCCTGCCGCCGTCGCTGCTCGAACGAGAAAAAGCCGAACATGCGCTCCTTAACCATCGGAAAGCCGATCGTTCCGCCGTACTGCGTTCGGGTGTATGGCGGTTTTTTGTCAGGATCACCGTCGATGATCGGTGCGAAAGGGTTGCGGGATTGAATGCTGCTGTGGCGAAGGAAACCGAACAAGTTTCCGTGAACTTCATTTGTGCCGCTCTTTGTTACGACGTTTATTATGCCGCCGGTAGCGCGTCCAAATTCTGGGAGATATGAATTGGTCGCGACCTGGTATTCCTGCACTGCTTCCTGTGAAACGGTCGAACGGGCGGAGTTGATGGAATTATCAGTGAAGTCCATCCCGTCCACATTCACCTGTGTGGAGCGTCCACGCTGTCCGCCAATGTTAAGTCCGGACGTAGGCGCAGGGCCGATTGGACGGCCGTTGTCGCGACCGACCGTCGAGATCGTAAGTGCAAAGCCGGTAGCGCTTCGTTCATTTATCGGCAGATTTTCGATACGTGTCTGATCGATCGTCGTCGTAATGGCAGTTTTTGTGGTTTCGATTAGCTCGACTGCATCGCCGGTGATCGTCACGACGGCGTCTTGCGCACCGACCTGCATCACGATCTTAAGTTCAGCGCTTTGTCCGACCGTCAGCCTGACCGGGGCGATCGCAACCTTTTTGAAGCCGCCTGCCTCGGCACTTACTTCATACTCGCCTGGCGTAAGGGCAACCAAAGAGTACACACCGTCTGAGTCACTCGTGGCCTGGCGCGTGATCCCGGTACCAATATTTCGGGCTACAACCGTCGCACCCGGAACAACAGCTCCATTCGGGTCAACAACGACGCCCTTAAGGTCGGAAGCCGCGGCTTGAGCCTGGGCGAAACCGGTGATCCCGCCAAATAACAAACAGAAAGCCAAAAAAAGAGACTTTCCTAGCAAGCCGGAATTTTTGTAACCCGCTGAGGTCATGTTTTTCTCCTTTGGAAATGAAGTTTTTGCCGGCTACGCCTAACCGTTTGAAGACCCGGCTGCGCGATACAGCCGTTTGCGATCTTGGGGAGTCGATTTTAGCTTTCCGAATTAATCAGCAGTTAACGTAGCTTTTTCTTTGATGTTTTTAACCCAAAAATCGAAATTAGGCAAGGATAAATGTAATAGTTTTGTAATCTGGCCATCCGCCGTTATTACGCGCGAAAACCGCCAAAGGTTTTGCTTTCACAGGTCGCCGAAACATCGAAACGCATTAGCGGCAAACGCCGCATTTGGTTAAACTTGCGTTCTGTCGCTATGCAGATCATCCCGCTCAGCATTCCAACGCCCTTCTACGTCGGTGACGTCAATGTCTATCTGATAAAGGAAGACCCGATAACGCTGATCGACGTCGGTCCGAAAACCACCGAAGCGGCTGACGCTTTAAGGTCAAAGCTCGCGGCACATAGCATTGCATTTTCAGATGTTCGAAGGATCGTTCTAACTCATGCGCACGAAGACCATTGCGGACTTGCGCGGCAAGTGCGCGATGAGGCGAAGGACGCGGAAATACTGGTCCATGAGTGGGAAACAGGGCATCTTTTCGGGCGGCTTTCGCAGGATCAGAACAAACGACTGCTGATGCGTTCGGGTGTTCCCGGGGCAGTTTTTGGCGAGATGCGGCGGCTTTATGACGAGATCAGCCTGTTGACAGACGCTCTTGATGACGACCAATTTGCACCGCTTCGCGATGAAATGGAGATCGAATTCGAAAGCGGCAGCCTCCGCGTTTTGCACACGCCGGGTCACACGCCCGGCTCGTGTTCATTTGCTCGCGAAGCAAATAGAACGCTTATTTGTGGCGACTGTGTTTTGAAACGCATTACGCCAAATCCGATCGTTTCCCCAGACCCCGTCGACCCGGAAAAGCGCTTTCCTTCGCTTGCTGAGTATCTCGTAAGTCTTGCAAAGTTAAGGAGTTACAAGCCGACGCTCGCGTACGGCGGGCACGGTGAGCCGGTGACGGATTTCGAAGAGATATTTAACCGCTACGTGCGGGCGATAGACGACAGGCAGCGGCGTGTTCTATTGCTGATTCCAGATTCCGGCTCGACCGCTTTCGAAATCGCAAAAGAATTGTTCCCAAATTCATTCGACCACGATGTACATCGTTTTCTCGCAATTTCGGAATCAATTGCTCATTTGGATTATGCATCGGCGGCAAATAAGGCGGTCGTAGAACTAAAGGACGGGGTTGAGTATTATCGACGAACATGATTGCAGCTCGCTGCATTTCGATGACGAAAAAATATTGAGGAGAGCACTTTATGTCAGCTGCTTTTAACGGCGTAAGACAAATGGCGGTTCAGATCGCGTTGCGCGAAATGAACCAAGGCGTTCAGGAAGTAGGCGCCGAAAACCGCGGTCCTAGGGTCGATGTTTACGAGCGTGTGTCCAACGTAGGAGTGAATCGAGATCCGGCAGTTGCGGGAAGAGATTGGTGCGGAATGTTCATCTATTATTGTTATCGAGAGGCCGCGCGTGCGTTCAATATGCGTTTGCCATTCTTGGCTGATCAAGACCTTTGGTCCGGCGAAAAGGTCGAGCGATGGACCAGACATCATCCCGATTGTTTAGTTACATCAGGCAGCGTTGAACCGGGCGATATCTACGTGGCACCGAGCTACCACATCGGAATGGCGGTCGAGTCATCCAGCCTTGGTGGAACATTTCGCAGTATCGACGGAAATCAATCGACTGGCAACAGCGGGCAGAGCGCGATTACGCTGAATACGAGAATGATCGTTCCCTGCCGAGTGATCGTCAGGATCTGATTTTGGATGCGTAACTAATCGCAGGCGGAAATGAAGACATTCCAACTTCGACTATTCTCTGAATCAAAGAAACGAATAAAGATTTATCGAAAAGAGCAATGACGCGGCTGTTGCTGCGCGGGAGTTTAGAAATTCGGTGCAGATCTTTCCGAAGCGTGTTGTGGTCTTGGTTAGTTTTGCGAAGCCCGGGAGTTGGCGGGCACGTTGGGTTACGGTGCGGTCTAGTTGGTCTAGGCCGCCGTCGCCGCTGAAGAGAGTGGCGATGCAGTATTCTGTTCGTTCGCGGGCGAGCGAGCCCTGGCCGACGGGGCGCCAGAAGGTGTCGATCACTTTGCGGGCGATCTTTTGCGCGGCCTCGTTTTTCGCGAGCTCGATGCGGGCGACGCTGCGATAGAAATGCGTGTGTGCGGCTTCTTCTTTGATGATCGCGGCGAGGATCTTTGAGAGCACGGGATGCGGAGCGATCTCCTGCATTTTGCGGTAAGCCTGACCGGTCGACATTTCGTGTATCGCGCCGAACGCCATGTGCGTGGCAGTGAAGCGGCTGCCGAGAAGGTTTGTGAGCGAAGTTAAAAGGTACGTGCTTGCGTGATATGTTTTCGTGACGTTCTTGTGCGTCTGCCGCTGCCAATCGTCGGGCGTTTCGTAGCCCATTTCGTTTAGGAAGCGGTTGATCACCTGGCCATGCGTCACTTCTTCTATTCCCCAACGTTCCATGAATTTCGCGATCACGGGATCGCGACCAGTCGGTGTGCGGCGGAGCTCTTCGTGATACATCTCGGTTAGCACCTCGACGTCGCGCATATAAAGAAGTACCGGAATGAACTTTTCGTCTATCGGCGTATGCTGGACCTCGTGCCATGGCAGGCCGTTGATGAAATCGTCCGTCAGCGTGCGCTCCTGACGCTCGTACCAATCGAGAACGTCTTTGCTCGTCTCAAAAGCCATACTTCTATGTTGTTGATCAAAAACCGCCGGGCGGGTTGCGATGCCGAGGCGTTTTCGCTTGTATGCTTAATTCGGTAAACTAACCTCTTCGGATTCACGTCCGGATGTTTACCTTACGAATTACTTCTTATATATGAAAGCTGGTTTGCTGTACTTCTTTTTTATTATAACCCTTAGTGTCAACCTTTACGCCCAAAATGCACTGCAGGTTCCGGGCGAAAAGCATTTTTCAAATATCAAGCAGCTAACATTCGGCGGCGAAAACGCCGAGGCATATTTTTCGTTTGACGGTAAGCAGCTGATATTTCAGTCGAAACGAGACGGCCACCCGTGTGACCGGATCTACCGGATGAACATTGATGGCTCGAATGTTCAGCAGATCTCAAGCGGCGAAGGCCGCACGACTTGCTCTTACTTTTTCAAGGGCGGGAAGAAGGTGCTTTATGCCTCGACGCACGGCGGCTCGAAGGATTGCCCGCCGGCGCCGGATTTTTCGAAATACGGCTACGTCTGGGCGGTTTATCCGGATTACGAGATTTACACCGCGACGCCCGACGGCAAGAACATCGTAAATCTGACGAACACGCCTGGCTACGACGCGGAGGCGACCGTTTCGCCAAACGGCAAATCGATCATTTTTACCTCGGAGCGCGACGGCGACCTCGAGCTTTATTCGATGGACGTGAACGGCAAAAACATCAAGCGGCTGACCAACGAACCCGGTTACGACGGCGGCGCG
>JBJMGN010000070.1:0-9190 GCA_045807885.1 Pyrinomonadaceae bacterium
ATCCTGACCTGGCAGGGAATCGAGATCCAGGAAATGACTCACGAGCTGTGGGTGAAGCACAGCAAGACCGAAGATTTTCACGAAATACCGCTCGGCAGCTTTCTGATATTTGTAAACCAACCGCAGAAAAATAATGTGCTCAGTTTGTTTGAGAAGCAGGTATACCCACATCGCTTGCTGCCGAACGGTGATGCAGAAGCTCCGTACGACGTTGCCGGTTGGACACTGCCCCTGCAGATGGGCGTCGAGACCTACGAGGTTTGGGATATTCGCGATCTCGAGAAACAAAAGATCTCGCTGAAGCCCGTTGCGAATATCAATCAGGCACGCGCCGTTCTGAATTTGCAACCAAGTTCGGAACCGTTCGCGAAGATGCCGAACCCATTGAAGACAAATCCGCGAATCGGTTTGTATAAACCATTTACTTCATCCATGGACGAAGGCTGGACCCGGCTGGTTTTTGATAACTATCAGATTCCTTACACATCGCTTTCGAATGATGACTTTCGCCAGAATCGTTTGAACGTCGACGCGATCATACTCGCTGCAGATAGTGAGAACACGATAATGAATGGGTTGAGCGCCGAGCGCTACCCGCCCGAATTTGCTGGCGGTATCGGCGAAACTGGCGTTGAAAACCTGAAGAAATTTGTCGAAAACGGCGGCAAACTGATCTGTTTTGACGATTCTTGCGAACTCGTAATCAAACGATTCGGCCTGCCGATGAAAAACGTGGTTGCAGGCGTTCGGCGGAATGAATTTTACAATCCAGGTTCCGTTGTGAAACTTGAGGTGGACACAAAACAGCCATTAGCGAAAGGTTTGTTGGAAGAAACGCCGGCGTACTTCACGACGAGTTCGGCGTTTGACGTCACTGACAGTTCTAAAGTAGCCACCGTCGCGAGATATGCAGGTAAGGACGCCTTGATGTCCGGTTGGATGCTCGGAGAGAAATTCATAAACGGAAAAACCGCACTCGCGGAAGCCGCATACGGCAAGGGAAAGATCGTCCTTTTCGCTTTCCGCCCGCAGCATCGCGGCCAGACATTTGGTACGTTTCCGTTTATTTTTAGTGCTTTAGAGAAGTAGCTATTGGAATCGAAGGATTTTGATATTATCTAGAAATGAAGTTGCGACACCTTGTCCTTGCCGCGCAAGTTCTCCTCATTACCGCTGTAACATACGCCGATCCGCCGTTCGAATTTTATCGGCTGCCGTCTGAGCCGCTAATACGGATCGGGTTGGTAACGAATGCGAGTTCGGTGTCGATCACGACGTCTGATTCGGAACTGGTTGCTAATTCGCTCGACGAAGCACCGCGATATCTGGCGACCGATCGAATCACGGTTTCGGCCCGTGCTTATCGGCCGCCGACATACGACCAGTACATTTTTGAGATCCAGAACATCGCGACATCGAACGAGGCGAATGAGATCGCGAACGAAGTCCGTTTTCAAACAAATGAAACTGCCCAGGTAAGCGTTGAGGCGGGCAAGAGCACCTGGAAGGTTTGGATCGGGTCGCCCAAGCAATCGAAAGAAGAGGTTGACGCCTTCAAGATGATGCTCGCCGAAAAAGGCTTAGAGGATGTTGTAGTCGTTACCGAAACAAAAACCGTTATTTCGAATGATGCTGTTGCGTTGTCGCAGCAAGTCAGGAACGCCGGCAAGTCTGAGGTCCGCAGTCTTGTGAAAGCGACCGGTTCGGCGGCGATAACGAACTCGAATTACATTGATCCAAGCCTGCGCGAAGTGATCGTCAGTGGCCCAAGCGAGCCGGCGAAATACTCATCATTAAAATCAGTTTCGTTCGGCTCTTATAACGATCGGCTTAATCCCGTCCGTTTGAATGGTAAGGCGTATCGCGGAAAACTCGAGGTATTTGTAAATTCGCGAGGCAGTCTCACCGTCGTCAACGTGGTGCCGCTAGAAGATTATCTGCTCGGAGTCGTGCCGTCGGAATTGAGCCTGCCGCAATTGGAAGCTCAAAAGGCGCAGGCCGTTGCCGCCAGAACTTATGCTATCGCGAACCAAAATACTTACGGAACAAAAGGTTTTGACATGGTGCCGACGGTCTATTCGCAGGTTTACAAAGGTGTCTCGATCGAGACGCCGATGGGGACGCGGGCCGTTCGCGAAACGCGTGGCATAGTCGCAACGTATCAGGGCAAGCCGATAATGGCGTATTTCACCTCGACGTGCGGCGGCAGAACCGAGAATTCTGAAAACATTTTCGACCATGCTGAGCCTTATTTGCGCGGTGTTGAATGTTCCCTAGAAGGACATCGTCATTTCGATCCCTTTACGATCAGGACCGTTCGCACGCCTGCTCGGGTTCGTATCGAAAGCAATCTCGAACTCGTACGGTTAATGTCCATTCTTGCGGTTAACGGATTTTCGCTTACGACAAGCCAGATGAATGACGATTGGTTCGACAACGAACCGTCGGTCGGCGAGATCTCGAACTGGCTGAATCAGCTAGCGTCACGCTTTGGGCGGCCGTTTCCGAATGTTACGAAAGAAACTGCCAAACCTGCTGAACTTGCGCGAGTTCTTTCTTCGCTTATATACACTGCTGGCGCACCGGATACGCTTTTGAGCGATTCAGATGTTAATTACCAATTGAGCTTTGATGATGCGGCCGAGGTTCCGCCGATGAGCCGCGCAGACATCGCAATGCTCCTACGTGACGGTTATTTTGGCTTGCGGCCCGATATGACCTTGCAGCCGAATCGACCGCTGAACCGAGGAGAATTTCTTCGTTTGATCCGGCAGATATTCGAAAAACGAAAATGGACGCCGTCTCTGCAGGTTGCAAACGCGAAGGCCAGCATCGACGGAAAGCTTGTTGTGCGTTCCGGGAAAAGCGACCGGCAGCTCGTGGTTCGGCCGGACGTCTTTTTATTTCGAATGTTTGGCGGCGCAATGTATCCCGTAAAGGAAGCTGCATTGATCGGCGGCGAGAATGTTCGATTTCAGACCGATGCGTCGGGTGCGGTCAATTATCTCGAGGTCGAACCGACGGAACAGACGTCCGTGGCCGAAAATATGTCGCCGTTCACGAACTGGAGTACAACGCTTTCGGCAGGCGAAGTGCAGTCGCGGCTTTCGCGGTACGTTCGCGGCATCGGCACGCTATACGACGTTAATATCAAAACGAAGGGTTATTCCAGGCGGGCGATCGAGCTTGAGATCATTGGTTCGAACGGAACAAAGATCTTAAAGGGCGGAGCGATCCGGTCGGCTCTCAGGCTTCGCGAACAACTGTTTGTCATCAATAAACGTTATTCAGGCTCAGCCGTCGGCAGCTACACCTTTACTGGAAGAGGCTGGGGCCACGGCGTCGGCATGTGCCAATACGGTGCTTATGGCCTTGCGAAAATGGGCGTGAAATACGACGAGATAATCAAGCATTACTACACCGGCGTCGATCTGACGCAGGCGTATTGATCTAGCGTGTTCCGACCAAGCCCTGAACTGACTGGATCAGCTTCTCGGTATCGTAACCTACGCCGTCTTTGAAAACGATCTCGACCTTTTCGATGTCGGCGATATTGGTTGCGGGATTTCCTTTCACGACCATAAGGTCCGCCTGCTTGCCCGACACGATCGAACCAATTCTGGAGTCCTCACCGAGGAAGATCGCTCCGTTGAGACTCGCGATGCGAATCGCTTCAAGAGATGTGAAGCCAGCTTCGACAAGTAGTTCGACTTCACGAAGATCACCGAATCCAGCGACCACACCGCCGTTGCCTGTGGGATCAAGTCCGGCCATGAGCAACCCGCCCGCCTGAACAAACGCACGTTCAAAATCCATCGACTTTCTAACAAGTGTTGCAGTAGGCGAATTTGCAGGGATGCGTGCGCGGTTCGACAAATACCGAACCCGCGCATCGGTTGACATGGTGTTCAGCATTCGAGGATTTAACAACGCAGCTGCCGAGCCGATGCCGCTTGCCGTGATGGGAGCACTTGCTTCAAATACCGGAAGCGTCGATGTTATAGCTACCTTTTTTGCGATCAGAGTCCGAATCGTTTCCTGTGCTGCCGGGCCATTGATATCCAAACTTAACAAGCTCGCTGTAGCCCCTGCAGGACACTGATCTGGTTTCTTGTCGGCAGCGTATTCAGAATTTGCCAAGAGACCGTGTTCAAGATTATCGATACCGATCTCGGCAGCTTCTTTATAGCCGATAGAGCAAAGATGCCCCGTGACCTTGAGTTTTCGTTTATGAGCTTCTTCTACCACGGCACGCAACTCGTCACGCGTAATGTTCATGTACGCCTTGAACGACGTCGCTCCCTGATCTGCCCAAAAGTTGACCATTTGGCGAGCGTCGTCTGCGCCCGTTAGCTCGCGCATCACCGGCGTAAACGATCCTTTTCCCTCCAGATAAGGTGCGGTGATGTGCATCTTTGGCCCGATCATCTGACCTGCGTCGATCCTTTTCTTAACTTCGAGATCGGTGTAGGGTGTAACGCTGCCGGTCGTGCGGATCGTCGTTACTCCCAGGGCAAGATACAGCCGCGGAAAGCTGATCGCCATGTCGGAATAGATCGGCGGGTTTCCGCCTTCGGGAAAGAAAAGGTGGTTGTGCATTCCTACAAGCCCCGGCAAGACCGAGTAGCCGCTGAGGTCGAGTACTTCCGCACCTGCCGGAACTATCGCTGAGGCGGATGGACCGATCGCCCCGATCTTGTCGCCGATCAAAACGATAGTTTGGTTTTCCATCGGCGCGGCCCCGGTGCCGTCGATGATCCGGACATTTTTCAGGACGACGATCTTCGCCTTTACGCGAATGAACTGGTTGTCGGAGCCCTGACCAAAAGCACTGATCAGGAGGCAAACGCAGATCAGAAATACAAACACGATTTTCATAAGCTGTCTCTTAGAATAGTGGCGAGAAAATTCAATTGATAGACTCTAACCCAGGTCCCGTTTGGAAAAAAGCGATGCTGAAAGCAAAACGATCGAAAGAAGGCATTTTGGCTCGAACTTAGCTTTTTGTAGACGGAGCACTCGAGGCAACGATCAACCTATCGCTTTTCTCGACGATAGAGATCAGATCACGCCGAGCTTGCATACCAGCTTTCGGATCCGTAGGGCTGAGATTTATGTTCTTAACAAAATCTCGAATGTCAGAGCATATCGCTGCCATCTGTTCGGACAGCGACGAGACGGGTTCTGCGGAGCTTTCAGGCTTTTTCTGTTCCTTAGGTTTCGGTAATTCAGGCAAGGCAAGATTTGCGTTTAACTGAATTGCCTGTTGCTTTACATCTTCGGCGATCGCCGCGATCGTTTTCGCATCGACGACACCGCCATTGGACATCAGTGTCATCATTTCGTTGTGGCGGACCTGAAGCTGTTTGAACGCCGCATTAACGACCGCGATACGTTCTTCTTTCGTTCGAGATGCAGCTTTATCCTTTTGCTGGGCATCGATGATCCGATTGTTTTCCTGAAGCCGCCTTACATCGTCCATTCTGGGATCGGAAACTTGAGAAATAGAAGTGCCGGCAAGGGCAGCTATAAGCAAAAACAAAACGAACATTATAGGAGTTATGTTTTTGAGTGAGAAAAATCTTTTCATGCTTACCCCGAGAATTAATTGTTTAAGATCGTGCAGATTTGTCCACTATTTTGGATAGAATAAATTCCCGCGTCAAGCAATACGACTCTGTCGACCGGTTGAAGTAGAATTGCCGAGAATGAAACGAACTGCACCCTGGAACTTATATTTGTTGGTTCTTTTAATGCTGTCCGAATCGGCCGTTTGCGGGCAGACTGCTTCTCCGTCAAAAGTCGAGCGTGGGTCGCTAACTGCAAAGAATGGATTTAAGAATGAGACCGAGATCGCTGCAAAGCTTAACAGTTGGCGAACAGATGACGATGCAAAGAACTGGCTGACATCGATGAACTACAAGCTAGACGACATTGAAAACGTCCTCGCGACGAAGCCACATGGTGAAAAGGCCGATGTTGAAGTTCGGGTGAAAACAAAGAAGGGCGAAAAGACCGAGGGCATCTCGATCAAGCTTGTCAGCAGTCCGAACGGTTTTAACCAGATCGATAAACGCTGGCTTTCGCATTACGCGAAAATGTGGAAGATGCCTGCGGGCGTCGAAGCGACCCTGAGATATTTTCTTGGCGAAGTTCAACCCTTAAAACCTGGCCGAGATCCCAAACGGATGTATTTGAACGAACTTGATTCCGGTTCACAAAAGGCAGTTATCGATTTCTTCACCGCTAATAAGGCTGAGATCGTTTCCGATCTTTTTCAAGGCGACGGAATTCATGCAGCGGGCTGGATGATGGTAGCGTTGAAAGCAACCGAGAACACTCGTTGGGTTCTGCACCCCTCGGCAGATGCGATAAAGTTTTTTGGTGAGGGCAGGGTCGAGATCACCCGAGCCGGAAACTTGAAGATCGGCCGGATCACAATGCAACGAAAAGGCGGAGACGGCGGACGCGATACAGCAAAGATGCTGCAGTTCAAGATAAATCCGGTCCAACTGTTTAACGCGAAATAGACCAAGCATCAAGCGCTTGCTTCGCGACGTGCCCGCCGAAACTGCGCAGGCGGGAGCTCAAATTCCCGCTTGAATGCCCGGCCAAATGAGGCTTCCGAGCCGTAACCGACGGCATTTGCAATTTCCGCAACACTTTTATCACCTGATCTCAACAACTCGGCTCCGAGCTTTAACCGCCATTTTGCCAGGTATGACATCGGCGACTGCCCGAGAAGTTGATGAAATCGGTCGGCAAAGCGCGTTCTGGACAACCCAACTTGCCTAGCAAGGCTTGCGACGGTCCATTCATTCGCCGGATCTCGATGGATAAGTGCGATCGAACTTCCAATCGATGGATCGCGGGCACCAGCGAGCCAACCGGTTGAATCGTCAGGCAGGTCATTTATATACCGCCGTAGAGTTTCAACAAAAAGCACCTCGGAAAGTTTTGCGATCACAAGACCGGATCCCGCATCCGTGTTTCCGTCGCCGACTGAATATCTGATGGAATTCTCCAACCATTGTCCGGAGGGCTCGTTCGAAACATGCACCTTTATCATCTTGGGCAATCCCGAAAGGAAAAACTCTCTCAGCTTTGGGTCGCAAACCATATAACCGCAGACAAGCCTCGTGATCTCTCCGCCGCCGCCAAAGCGTGCGAGCTTTAGGCCCTCGCTCAAGTTTTTCTCGAACATTTTCATCGAGTCGACAGGTTTTTCCGGTGAGCCGTTTCCAAGGAAGTGCATATCGCCGTGTGGAAAAATCACGACATCGCCTTTCGCGAAATCAACTTGTTCGCCTTCGGACGAGCGGGCAAAACCCCGCCCATCGACGACGTAATGATAGAGGATCAAATGTCCCTGCTCGTTTGAAAGATACGGGGCCATCTCAGCCGAGCACGGTTCGATCAGGCACCACGGCGCTGAAAGCTCGGCGTTGAAAAATAACGCGCTTTCCAGCTTTACGGCCTTCAAAACTTCCGATAGTACGTCCACATCGAAAAGCGTAAACGGTTTCAGGTCTTGAGACAAGAATTCAGGACGATGAGTCAAGTCTGCTCCGGTGTGTTTTCGTATAGTGGCAACGGCTGAAAGAAAGGCCGCAATTATATAAAGGAGAACTAGAAATGAGTACAGCCGCAATAAATACACAAAAAGTTAATGAGAGCGAATCGAAAACAAGCAGGCGGGCAGAAGCCCTTGCAGCACGCCTTGAGCAGGGTGCCGCAGAGCTGGCAGCATTTGCCGCTGGTCTTTCCGCTGAAGAATGGCAGACGCCGGTTTCAAGCGGAGACCGGAGGACGGTCGGTGTGACCGTTCATCATGTTGCCAGTATGTATCCGATCGAGATCGGAGCCGTTCGGGCGATCGCCGGTGGGAACGCGGTCACCGAGGTTACATGGGAGGCTGTGGCAGGCATTAACGCTCAGCATTCGAGCGAAAATGCCAATGTTACGAAAGAGGAAGCACTCGAATTGTTGCGTCGCAACAGCGCAGAAGCTGCAGCGGCCGTTCGGAGCCTCACCGACGAGGAATTAGACACCGCGGCGCCGTTTTCACTGAGTTTCGGAGCGCCGATGACCGCACAGTTTGTTGTCGAAGATCATCCACTGCGACACCCGTGGCACCATCTGGCGCGTATTAGGAAGGCTTTGGAGAAGTAGGACGATTTACAATTCATAAATGCCCGGATCGATATGCGTTCCGGGCATTTTCATTTGTGGAACGGTCGCCCGAATGCAAAGTCATTGGCTTGCCATGTTTAAAGGGAAGGCTAAAATAGTACCTCGTTATTTAATTTCGGCGATAAACGTCAGGCGGCGGCATTGATATGCGATGGTCAAAACAACAGGTGACAGGCGTTTTGTTAATTCTCATGATCATCGTCATTTTCACTTTCGTGCGATTTTTTACAAGATAAAGAAACTTTAGGTCACAAAATGATCAGTGGTTCGGTTTGTCGTCCATAAAGAAAACCAACTTTCCGCCGCCGGCGATCTCGCGATAAGTAATATAGTTTCTGTCCAGGCGTTTACCGTTCAGTTCTACCTTCTTTACATAAACATTTTTGTCGCTTTGGTCTTTAGCTTCAATTGCAAAGGTCTGGCCGTTTTCGAGCTTGATCGATGCAGTTTTGATGGACGGGCTTCCAAGCATATATTGGCCAGACGCCGGTGCGACCGGGTAAAAGCCCAGCGCCGAAAACAAGTACCACGCCGACATTTGTCCGCAATCGTCGTTGCCGCCGAGACCGTCCGGCGTAGGTTTGTACTGGCGCTTCAGGATCATCCGCACGCGTTCCTGAGTTTTCCACGCGTCGTCGGTCCAGTTGTAAAGATATGCTACGTGGTGCGCAGGCTCATTACCATGAATATAGCCGCCGATAATGCCGTCGCGAGTAATATCTTCGGTCTCGGCAAAGAATTCGTCCGGCAGGTGCATCGTGAATAGTTCATCAAGATGAGCTGTAAATCTTTTCTTCCCGCCCATCTTGTCGATCATCTCTTCAGGTGCGTGCGGCACATAAAGGCTGTAGTTCCACGCATTGCCCTCGATGAATCCCTGGCCTTCGGTTTTCAGCGGATCGAACTTTTCCGAAAACTTCCCGTCGCTCATCTTCGGCCGCGTGAACCCGGTCGAAGAATCGTAAACGTTTTTCCAATTTTCCGACCGCTTTGAATA
>JBJMGN010000071.1:0-6844 GCA_045807885.1 Pyrinomonadaceae bacterium
TTTAGAAAGAAGCATCAACTACATGCATTGAATGTGCGCTCTAACCATGTACACGCTGTTCTTACTGCGCAAAGAAAGCCGGAGCGTATCATTGTCGAATTGAAGACGAACGCCACGAAGTTTCTGAGAGAAGCCGGGCAAGTTGGTCCCGAAGAGCGTGTATGGTCGCGAGGGAAAAGCCGCCGCTATCTTTGGAAGCCGAGAAATGTTATCGCGGCTGTGAATTACGTGTTATTTGGGCAAGGCGACGAGTTTTTCGTTTCGGAAGAGTGGGAAAGGTATGCTGTTCCGTCCGGTTGAAGGGTCTGTTTCGCCCTTACTTCGTGCGGGCTTCTGCAAACTGAATGAGTTATTCGAGATCCATTTTTTTGACTGGTTTTCCCGGCTTTATTGCGGGAAGGCTAGTTGAGCGCCTGGCGGCTATTGAAACGCAGTTTTTTCTGCTGGTTCAAAAACGATTCGTGGACACGGCCTCGACAATGGTCGAACGGGTCGCGTTCGAAACCGGTGTCCCGATCGAAAACTTTGCTCTGGTCGAGGGCGATATTGCCTCTGGCGGGCTCGGTATAGCTTCTGACGATCTCGAGACGATACTTGGCGAAACGACTGACGTCTTTCACCTCGCGGCGGTTTACGATCTAGCGATCGATAAGGATATTGCGACCGCTATAAATCTTGAAGGTACCAAAAACGTAAATGAGTTTGCCCGAAGCGTAAACGAACTCAGGCGGTACAACTATGTTTCAACCTGTTATGTTGCGGGAAAGCGTGAGGGCGAGATACTCGAAAATGACCTCGAACATAAGAAAGGTTTTCGAAATTACTACGAAGAGAGCAAGTACCTTGCCGAAAAAGAAGTCGAAAAGTTGAAGAGTGAGCTTCCAGTCACGATCTTTCGGCCTTCGGTTGTTGTCGGCGACTCGAAAACCGGCGAAACCACTAAATACGACGGCATCTATTATCTGATCCAGTATTTGCGAAAATGGCCCGCCCTTCTACGAACGATAAACGTGGGAAACAAACGAGTTCGGCTAAATTTGGTCCCGGTGGATTTTGTTACCGAAGCGATCGCATTATTGTCCGAGGATGAAAAGGCGGTTGGAAAAACGATCGCATTGGCGGATCCCGAACCGCTAACAACTGCAGAGTTGTTCGATCTGATCGCAAACGAGCTGTCCGGTAAAGAATCGATAATTCGACCCCCGGAAAAGCTGATCGAATGGTCGCTTATGACACCGGTCTCGCCTCCCGTAACCGGCCTTCCGCACCACGGGGTGCCTTACTTTTTTCTGTCGCAAACCTATAACACAGCCGTAGCCGACGCGCTGCTTGAACCACATGGCTTGAAATGTCCGAATTTCGGCGATTATGTCGGCAATCTTATCGATTTTGTAAAAAAGCATCCCGAACTTTGATTGCCGGCGGACTGCATTCGAATTGAAGGCATCATAACTAAACTTGAACAAATGAAATCTGCAGCGTCTAAAATCTTTTCACTGCTGTCGGCCGTCGTTCTGTTCGCTGGAATGGCGGCTGCTCAGAGTGGACGCGCCCAGCCTAAACCCACACCGACGCCCGATGACGATCCGGTAAAAGTTGAGACTGAAGAGGTTAAACTAAATCTGCTTGCTTTTGACGAAGATGGCAAATTCTTTCAGGGAGTAACAAAGGAAGATGTCGTCATAACGGAGAACAATATTCTCCATACTGCTGAAAGCCTAAAGCGGATTCCGGCAAACGTTCTGATAGTTATGGATACCGGCGGCGAGGACCGGTCGATGAAGTCGTTGGACGGCACACGAAAGGTCGCGCGTGCTTTGGTAAGCAATCTCCGCCCTGAAGATTCGGTCGCGATCCTGCAATATGCCGATAAAGCAGTAATAGCTTCGGAGTGGTCGACCGACAGAGAGCAGATATCAAAAGCCATCGGCCGGACGAAATTCGGCATTCGTTCTGCATTTGTCGACGCTTTGAATCTGGCCCGTACTTTTCTGACAAGCGGCGAACTGGAAAATAAACACCTTGTATTGATCACAGACGGCACTGACAGCTATGTGGACCTTTCGAAGAAGAACGCGGCAATGAAGTCGTTTCTTTCCACGGATATTGCGGTCCATGTCTTAAGCTACGCAAAGATGGAAGCGGTCGCTATCGAGCCCCGTACCAAGGCGATATCCAATTCACCGCCGCCACCAGCAATGCCGGACGAAATTAAAGCAACATTGCCGAACGGTGCCCGCGATATCAATCAGGCTCCGAAGATAGGCCCGACGATCAATATGGACCGGACCTTTCTAAAAAAAATGAAAGCCCGAAAGGCCGACCTTGAGCTCAGCGAAGAAATGCTGCAAACGCTTGCGGAAAACACCAACGGGACCGACATTTCGCCAGGCAGCACCGATGAAATGGAAGCAAAGACCGCGCTCGTGGCTAAAAACATCGATGCCAGCTACGTCCTCACCTATATCCCGAAAGTATCTTTCGCGGAAAACGGCGGTGAGCGCAAGATCGAGGTAACCTCCAAGCGAGCGGGCCTCGTCGTACAGGCGAAACGAAAATTTACCGTACCGCCGAAACGTTAAACTCTTTTTTCTCGTAACCAATAGTCTTGCGGGTCCGTCTACTGTCACGACGGACGTTAAATCACTAAGACCGGATGAGTACTACGGCCTTGCAGGACGAAACCTTGATTGCCCGCGTTGACGATGAAATGCTGGGCCCGCACGTGCGCGCCGAGTTGACGGATCGGCAGCTCGTCGACTCATCTATTGAGGGGAGCGACGAGGCATTCGAACAGATCTTTGACCGGTACAAAAGGCCGGTGGCTATTATCGCCTCGAAATATTTCCGTCGGCCGGAACAGATCGAAGAGATCATTCAGATCAGCTTTGCAAAGGCATTCACCGAACTTGCGCGATTTCGCGGCCAGCACGATGCAAGCCTCGGAAGCTGGCTGATGCGCATCGCTGCCAACGCCTGCCTTGACCAGATAAGAAGCAAAAAGCGAAAGCCTGAGGAACTCAATTGCGAGCTTTCGGCAAATGAGACCGAAACGCTTTTGGATATTGCGGTGAGCCGCGAGCAAAATGCGGAGCAAGGCCTTGCGCTTCGCGACCTGTCCTCAAAACTGCTTTCGCGCCTGCCCGAAGATGACCGGGCGATCCTGCAAATGCTTTACGTTGACGAGATGAGCATTGCGGAGATCGCCGACCTTTTGGGATGGTCGCAATCGAAGGTGAAGATACGCGCCTGGCGTTCGCGAAACGCGCTCAGACGCGTTTTGGGTCAATACCTGTAACCGGCATTCGGCTGACGGCGTCTATTGAGGTGTAAGAAATGAGTAAGCGGAATTTACAACCAAGTGATCTGGACCGCCTCGGCAAAACGCTGATCGCCAATGACGCGATGAGCGAAGCCGAGATCGAAAATATCGTAAATGCGCCGTTCCTTTATTCCGGGGTTCGAAGCCGCATCCTCTCGGATGCAGCAACCGCAGGCCCGAGGTTTGGCCTTGCACGTTATTTTGTTTTCGCCGGTAGTTCATTGGCGGTCGTGTTCAGCATTCTCGCGACGATCTCTTTTTTCAGGATCGAACAACGGCAGGTCTCAAATGTTGAACCGCCAAAGGTCGTTGAGATCAAAAGCTCGCACGTCCCTGACAGCATTGCGGAAAGTTCACAAAAGCCATTACCGATCGACCCTCTCATCGACAGAGTCAATTCAAAACGCCGCGTCTCTCAACAGGCGCAAAGCATTTCATATCGCAAAGAAGAGGGCCGTATGCCGCAAATGCAAAAGGCACAGCAGCCGGCGCTCGAGTTTTATCCGGTTTCGTATACAGGCGATCCGAATGATACCGCGGGCGGACGCGTGGTGCGTGTAGAGATGTCGCGGGCATCGCTATTTGCGATGGGGATCAACATTCCTATCGAGAACGGTGCTGAGGTTATTAAAGCCGATCTGCTCATAGGGCCCGACGGCGTAACGCGAGCGGTACGCTTAGCCAAAGATTTTTAGTCAACAGGAGAAGAAATGAAAGTTCTAGCAGCAATTTTGATGTTTGTTACCCTCGGTGTGGTCGTGCGTGCACAAACGCCGGTTCATGCCCCGGTTCCGGAAGCAAAGGTCATCGCAGAGATCGCGGCCAGCGGCAATAGAAGCGGAGTAAAAGGGTCGCCTTTCTCTGCCGAAGCGGTAAGCGAAAGCGTGCAGATGCTGGCGGATGGCAACCGTATCGTCCGCAATTCAACGAGCAAGCTTTACCGCAACAGCGAGGGCCGCTTCCGGCAGGAATTTGTGAGCGGCACCGGCGGCTTTTTTGGAAATGTCTATTCAATGGGCGACGCCGTGACGGTTATCAATCCCGGCCAAAGCCGTTTCTACCTTGATTCGGGTGCGAAGATCGCGCGTGTATATGATGAGCTTGCAAGCCAGAGTATTGCGATAGCCCCGGTCGCTGGCGTAAGAGTCATCGAACCCGTGAGGGCGATCGAATTGACACAGCTGGCGCCAGAAGCTCGAATCGAGATCGAACGGGCAAAAGTCGAGCTCGACAAAGTCAAAGCGAACAAAGAGGAATTCAAAGCCGCAGCTGAGGAACTCAAAGCGGCAACGGATCGATATTCGACGGTGGTCGCAGTGGGCCAGGGCTCCGGCGTTGGATTCGCAACAACGCGGCCGGCGATGCCGAAATGGGATTCGCGAACCGAAGACCTCGGCGACCAAAACTACGAAGGTGTTTCGGCACATGGCACACGTACGACAACGACCATTCCCGCCGGCGCTATCGGCAATGAGCGTCCGATCGAGATCGTTTACGAGAAATGGTTTTCGAACGAGCTTCAAATGGTCGTTTACTCGAAACAGAGTGATCCGCGGACCGGCGAACAGACTTATCGCCTGACCAATATCAATCGCAACGAACCGGACCCGTCGCTTTTCCAGCTTCCTTCCGGTTACAAGGTGGTTTCGGGTGGCCAGGGCGCGACGTATACCGTTAACGCTCAGAGAGCCCAAAGTGTCGAGCGTGCCGCCGCCGCGAAGGCTGCCACCGCCCAAGGCGGGACGCGCACCAAGAACCAGAATTAATTTGTATTATTCCTCCTCGTGGTGCATTCGGGCCTTCGGGCCCGTTTTTTTTGCGCCTGCTTTCGAATGACCCGCCCCGTGTATCGATTTTTGAACAAAATCCAAAAAATTGCCTAACTGATTGAAAATACTGAAGTTATAGCAAATTTCTTGAAACAAAATCGGCGGCGGAGGTGTTAAATGTTCAGTCACCTCTTTTTTTGAAAACTTAATTCATTCACGGGCACTAACGGCCGACAACGATCCCGCAAGCCGAGGATCGGAGGAGTATTTATGTCGAGAATTTTAATTTCGTTAGCAATTCTAAGCCTATCATTGTGTGTTTCCGGACAGGGTTCGGAAAAGCCAAGCGATCTCATGCAGCGCGGGCTTCGTTCGCATGAATCCGGAAATTACGCAGCCGCAATAGACGATTTTTCAAGAGTCATTGAACTTACCTCCTCCCTGAGATCTACCAACAGTTCAGATCGCCAAAATTTCAGTGGAACAACCCAGGACGCAACTCAAATTGAAAGCATTCGGGTGGTCGACCCGAGGACAGCTGTTGCTTATATCAACCGTGGCAATACGTACTTTTTCATGGGCAATATGGATGAAGCGTTACAGGATTATGATAGGGCGCTCCGCTTATCACCCAGCCTTGCAAAAGGTTATATGTGCCGCGGTAGCGTGTGGCTGATCAAGAAGGATTACGATAAGGCGACAGCTGATTATCAACTGGCGATAAAGCTCGATCCCAAACTAGCCAAAGCGTATCTTGGTTTGGCGATGACATTGTTCGAAAAGGGCGAGTCGAAGAATGCATTGGCCCAATACGACGAGGCTGCGAGAATCGCGCCCGAAGACCCGGAGGTTTTACACCGACGCGGCGATGCGAAATGGGCGGTCGGTGATCTGGCCGGCGCGAATGTCGATTATGAACGCGCAATAAAATTGAACCCGAATTATGTGGGCCCGTATATGGGGCGCGGCCGGCTGCGATATACGCAGTTCGATTTCGACGGCGCCATCAAGGATCTCACACGCGCGATCGAACTCGACAATCGATTTCCCGAATGCAATATGATCCGAGGATTTGCGTTGCTGATGCAGCGCAAGGACACAGAGGCGGAGGCCGACTTCAAAAGAGCGGTGGAGCTAATGCCCAGCCTTCGATCAGAGATCGATGCCGGCATCAAAAAGATCAAGGAGATTCGGAAATAACCTTGCGAATTTGACACTATTTGGGTGGGCCTTCGGGCCCGTTTCTTATCCGTGTTTTCCTTTTACAAAGCTACTGCGCCTCGCCTTTCATTCACCTTTTTAAACTATATTCAAGAAATTGCTAACTATCTGATCTTATTGAGGATACGGCAATTATTCTGACATTTTGCCATCGCCGATGGTGTTTCCTATTTAGAAACCTGGTCCCCTTTTAATAACCGATCCCCGCACATCGTAAGCACCGACATCGAGCCGCAAATCTTAGGGCTCGGAGGAGAATTTTATGTCGCGAATTATTATCACGATGGCGATCCTGTCAATTGTTTTTTCTGTAAGCGCGCAGAACCATTCCAAAGCAGATAAATTGAATGACCAGGGATTAAAACTGTACAAGGCCGGCAGTTTCGAAGCTGCGATAAATTCATTTTCGGAAGCGATCGAGATGTCTTCGTCGCTCACTGGAAAGGAAAATAATTTTGCAACAAATAATCTCGCTGCACACGGCCCGAGCGGGAATTATGCGGAGCGCGTTTTCGTCGTTGATCCAAGAACG
>JBJMGN010000072.1:0-9405 GCA_045807885.1 Pyrinomonadaceae bacterium
AATATTCATTGCGAACCGTTTAATCCTTGCTTGAATCAGGTAAAACAAATAGAATCAAACGAGTTAGGTTGCCGCAAAATTCAGCAAGAATTGTGTCAATATACTGTATTGATTCTCTCCAGAGTTAACGGAGCGTCTTCACGAGTGCGCAATGAAAGAGTGCCAGCTTTGTAAAAACTGTTATAGCGATGACGTTGGAACCTGTCCGAAAGACGGGATGCCGACGATGCACACTCTTGCGGGTGAGCCGCTCCTTGAAGGTAAATATCAGATCGAACATCGCCTCGGCCAGGGCGGGATGGGTGTCGTTTATAAGGCCCGCCATGCGTATCTCAAAACACAATTAGCGATCAAGATCATCCTCCCGGACTTGGTTGGAAACGACCCCCAACTGGTCACTCGGTTTCGGCAGGAAGCACTCGCAGCAGCTGCGATTCGACACCAAAACGTCGTCGCCGTGACCGACTATGGGGTTATCGGCGGTTCGATTCCGTTCCTTGTCATGGAGTACGTTGAAGGTGAATCGCTCCATGACCTTCTCGCCAAGAAGAAGAAGCTCGATTCGGAAGAAGCGTTCGACCTTATATCAGCCGTTTGTGCGGGCGTAGGTGCGGCCCATCATCAGGGAATCGTGCACCGCGATCTTAAGCCGCTGAATATCATGATCTGCAACGATAAGCCGAGCATGTCTCAGGCAGTCAAGATCCTTGACTTCGGCTTGGCAAAGATAAAATCCGGCGAGCTCCTTGGGTCGTTCATTCAGGCGCAAACAACCGGTTTAATGGGTTCGCCATACTACATGGCGCCGGAACAATGGGCCGATGACGAGCCGGATTCGCGATCAGATATTTATAGCCTTGGAGTAATGCTTTACCAAATGTTGGCGGGAGATGTGCCATTCAAGGGTTCGTCCATCCCGGCGATAATGAAAAAGCATATCTCTGATGCAGCGCCGATGTTCTCGTCGATGGGCGTTAGCATCGCTCCAGAACTTGAAGCTGCGGTGATGCACAGCCTTGAAAAGGAAAAGGGCAAGCGTACGGCTTCTGTCGAAGTGATGATCAGCGAGCTGCGTGAAGCGATCTATCCGCAGGCAATCGGGATCCATACAACCTCCGGTGGAAGTGCTCATCCGGTTACGACGTTAAATATCCGAACCAACCCCCCTCGTTCGACGGTGTTTGTCGATAATGTTGCGGTCGGGCAAAGTCGTGATGACGGTTTGATCACGCTGAATGGAATACAAACGGGCAACCATCGACTTCGCATAAGCAAAGAAGGTTTCGGCGATTGGCAGAACGAAATTACTTGCGATGGCACCCCACTGCAGGTGTATGCAGAGTTGGTCTCCGGCGGAGATCCGGCCGCCGCTGCCACCGTAGCTTATTCCGGAGGAATTGGGCCAAATACGCCCCAGAATCTTTCCATGACCGGTGACCACCAATCCGAGGTCCAAAAGACGATGGTGCAGAATTGGGATACCGGCCGCCAGCATATCGGCGTTCAGTCCCAGCCGCCTAGGCGTTCATTTTTCTCTCCGCTGTTGCTGGCAGGTGTTGGCGTAGTTGTTCTACTAGGCGTCGGAGTGCTTGGCATAGGCGGAGCATATTTGGCCGGCGTTTTCGGCGGAGCGAAAAATACAGCTGCAAACAATTCGAATGTAACGTCGTCGCCTATTCCATCCGACACGAGGCCGCCAACTACGAAGGCCGAACTTGTTGCTGTTCCGAGCGGCACCTTTACAATGGGACGCAATGACGGAAACGATAACGAGAAGCCAGAACATGAGGTAAACGTTGCCGCGTTTCACATGGATAAGACGGAGATCACGAACTCGGAGTTTTTCGAGTTCATGAAAGCCTCAAATTACAAACCGGCTAACGGCGAAAAGTTCCTTGCGCATTGGGTCAACGGAAAGCCGATCGGTGGTGAAGAAAGCATGCCCGTTCGCTTTGTAAACATCGAGGACATCAAGGCGTTTGCTGCCTGGCGGTCAAAACGCGATAGCGTGACCTACCGTCTGCCGACGGAACAGGAATGGGAATACGCCGCTCGAAATGGCAGCAAGAAGAATCTATATCCGTGGGGTGACAACTACGATCCGAAATGCGCGTATATGGATCAGTCGAATAACGAACCGGTAGCTGTAGGAACACAAACGTGTTCTAACAATTGGGGTGTACAGGATCTTATCGGGAACGTTTTTGAATGGACAGGTACACCGGCCTCGTTATATCCGGGAAGCGGCGGCGAGATCAAGCCAACCTCGGAACCACATTTTATGCTTCGCGGCGGATCGGCCTTTCAAAAATCTACGGGTCCGAACGCGATAACCTCTACGTTTCGAATTGCTGTTCCTGCTAGCCGCAGAAGTGCGGAGCTTGGATTCCGTCTCGTTCGCGCTGAATAGTTTGGTCATTTGAAGGTACTGTGAAAGGCGTAGGGAATATTATTCTTACGCTTTTTGTTTTTTAATGAACATCATCCTCGCACAACCCAACGCCTCGGACGGCCGAACAGCCGAACGCGAATTCAGAAAGCCGATCGTAACTATCGGCCGCGACTCCACAGAATGCGATATCGCTTTCGAGAAATCGCAGTTTCCGATGGTGTCTCGTAAGCATGCCGAGCTTCGGCTCGACAACGGGCATTGGACGCTTTCAGATCTTGGATCGACCTACGGAACGTTCATAAATGGTCAAAAGGTCGTTCAATCGCAACCCGTTTCTGCAGGAAGCACGCTTCAGTTTGGAATGGACGGTCCAAAGCTCATAGTCGTTTGGTACGAAGTTGGAAACGAAACCCCACAGCAGGTACCGGCCGCAAACGCTGCTTCACCTGTGCCGCAGCCCATTCCCGCGAAACCGGCAGCACCGCCCATACAGATTCCGACGGCGCAGCTGGATATAATCGGTCCACCGGCAAAGCCAGCGATAAATATTGCAAAAGCGTCTATATGGTTTGGACGCGAAGCAGACTGCGATGTAGTTTTTGATTCCGGTTCAACGACCGTTTCGCGCCGGCATGCCGAGGTAGCATTCGACGGCCGCGACTTTGTATTAAAGGACAACAAAAGCTTCAACGGCACGTTGCTCAACGGACAGCGGATCTCAACGACCCTTCCGCTATATCACAACGACCAGATCCAACTCGGCTTGGGCGGTCCGGTAATCCTATTCAACGCTCCGAACCGCGTCGCTCCCGCGGGTTCGAGCCTCGCTGGCCAGCGTTCAGTACCTGCAATTCAGAATGTAGTCGCATCAAGCCCCGCGGTTGAATCGTCTAAGACGATGGTTGCAAACCTCGGCCGGATACCGTCCAAGCCTTTGGTTGATGCCTCGAATGAACCTCAGCTTTTGATGACCGTGAATTTCGGTAACAAGCCCGAGCTCACCATCGGCCGCGACGAATCCAACGATATTCGAATTGATGGACTTCAAATATCCAAACACCACGCCAAGCTTCGGCTTTCGAGTGGCGAGATCTTCATTGAAGATCTGAATTCTACTAACGGCGTATTTCTCAACGGCACTCGCGTTTCCCGGCAGGCAATTCGACCGAACGATAGTGTTCAGATCGGTGCGTTCATCATAAAGGCAGATCAGTCAGGTAGTATCGGTGTTTTCGACGCACGCTCGAAAATGCGGATAGACGTAGTGAATGTCACCAGAGAGATCAAAGGGCCTTCTGGTTCACGCATCAATGTTCTAGACAATGTTTCCTTTTCGATCGAGCCGAACGAATTCGTTGGATTGCTAGGCCCTTCCGGAGCGGGAAAATCGTCATTGATCGACGCATTAAATGGCGTGCGACCGCCAAAAATCGGCAATGTTTTGATTAATAACCTTGATTTGAATCGGCATTTCGATTCACTGAAGCAGTCGATCGGCTACGTGCCGCAGGAAGACATCATTCACCGCGAACTTTCTGTCTACCGAACACTTTATTATGTGGCCCGGTTGCGGCTTTCTCGCGATGTTTCGTCGCGTGAGGTAGAGGAGATAGTGAACGAAGTAATGGATGTCACGGGCCTAACCGAACGGAAAAATGTTGTTATAAGCAAACTTTCCTGCGGACAACGAAAGCGAGTTTCGATCGCTGTGGAATTGATAACAAAACCATCTTGCATATTCCTTGACGAACCAACTTCGGGTCTCGACCCTGCGACAGAGGACCGCATCATGAGGCTCTTCAAACAAGTCGCGGAATCAGGCCGGACCGTAGTTATGACAACTCACGCGATGGAAAATGTAAAGATGTTCGACAAGATCGCGATCCTAATGCGCGGACGGTTGGTTTTTTACGGAAAGCCGAACGATGCACTTGTCCATTTGAAGGCATCGAACTTTAAGGAACTTTACGAACGGCTGGAAGAACCGGTAAATGAAGGGGTAAAACAGAGCGGCGAACTAAATCGGCCACAGTTGGAAGACCAGGCCGCTGACGAATGGCGTCGCAAATATCTCGATACTCCGCAATACAAACGGTTGGTCGAAGAACCACTTAAGCAGCTCGGCGTCCTGCCTAAGGGAACCTCGCATAAGCGGCGGCGGCTCGGCATTTTTGGTTCAATTCGGCAATGGGCAACTCTTTCACGCCGGTATTTTGAAGTATTGCGAAAGGACCGCCTTAATCTCTTCGTGATGCTCGCGCAGCCGCCGTTAATTGCACTTTTAACGCTCATTGTCATGGGCGCCAATTGGCCGCGGGATTTTCTTTATTTTGTAATCGCGCTCGTCGCAATTTGGTTCGGTACTTCCGATTCTGCACGCGAAATCGTTCGAGAACGCCCCGTATATCAGCGAGAGCGAATGTTCAACCTTGGGATCATACCCTATGTTTTTTCAAAGCTTTTCGTCCTTGGGGCGGTCGTGTTTTTGCAGTGTCTGATGCTCTATGTTCCATTGAAATTCTTTCATTTTGTCGGTCTGATCGCGATGCCCGGCGAGTTGGCCGGCATTCCGCAGTTTTGGGCGATGTTACTAACTGGATTTATTGGGATATCGCTCGGGCTTTTCATATCCTCGCTTTTTAAATCACCGCAGCTTGCCACGACAGTTGTTCCGCTGATCTTAATACCGCAGATCCTTTTTTCAGGTATCGGTGGGGTACCTCACGGGTTGAACAAAGTGATCAGTTTAACTATGCCTGCGGCATGGTCGTTCGACACGATGAAGCGGTTCTCGACGCTTGATACTCTGGAGCCGGAAGGCGCCAGATCAGCTACGAAGGGCCTTGGGTTATACAAGCATGTTGAATCTGAAAACGAAAAGGCGCTTGCAAAAGCGAAAAAGGACCTCGAGAATTTTAAAAACATTTCCGGTGGAAACTTTCAGGCCGACCAAACCGGCGATCCTTCGATGTCTGATGAATTGGTCGTCCCGGAGATGAGAAAGATACCCGAGGATCTAAGCAGCTACGTCAGTTTTCTGCATCCCTGGATGAACGAAGTTTTAAACCAGTTCGTATTGATGCTAATGTTTTGGATACTAACTTTCTGCACGCTAGTTGTGCTTAAGTTAAAGGATTTTAGGTAGTTTCCATGAGAGTTGTTTTGAGAAATTCGTTGCTGTTGCTTGTTTTAGCGATCGCTTTTTCCTCCTGCTCAGATCGCAGTAGCACGAAAACGGTCGGTAGCGATCAAGCAACCGAGTCGGCTTCAAATGATGAAGTAAGCGGGAGCGAACCGAAAAAGAAATCCGAGTATCCTGCGCTTCCAGAGAAAATTGCGCAGGCGGAAATGGGCAATCTTGACCGGACGACAACAACCATCGCAGAACGGAAGGGCAAGGTCGTACTTTTAAACCTTTGGGCTACTTGGTGCGGATTTTGCCGGCAAGAAATGCCGATACTTGTAAAAATGCAGGACCAGCATCGTGATGCTGGATTCGAAGTGCTCGGCTTGAACATCGATGAGGAATCGGTGGATCAGATCAATGAATTTGCAGAAGAAATGAAGCTGAATTACACATTGGTCTGGGCCGATGCAAAAACGACCAACGAGTTGTTGAAGGTCAGCAAGTTTCAGGGCATTCCCCAAAGTTTCCTTGTAGACCGCGACGGAAATCTTCGCGGCGTTTTCACCGGAGCCGATCCTAGGAATCTAAAGAAAATGGAAGACCTTGTGGCGAACCTTGTAGCTGAATGATCAGTTTCGAGATACGCTTGGGAAAATTGGCTCAACCAAGATTGTCTTGAAGCTTGCAAGGCGTACTAACCCCGGATTCCCGCCTTTAGGCTTATTCACAAATTTCTTCAAAGTATAATGTACAGCCGCCTTCGGTTGTTTTTTGCCTTGGCTGTAGAACGCAGCGAGTTGCGCTGCCTCGATCAATGTCGTTTGCGGTATTTCCTTGCGATCGGCATTTCGGACAACAACATGACTGCCGGGGTAATCGGCTGCGTGCATCCATGTGTCACGTGAATTCGCGACCTTAAACGTAAGCACATCATTGTCGGTTGCTTTCTTGCCAACCAAGATTTCGAAATTGTCGGAAGAACTGAATGATCGAATGCCAGCCGGCAATCGAGGCGTCGACTTCCTTTTGTCCGAGATATTCTTTTTATCTCTCGTCAGATCGTTCAGGAATTCAACATTTTTGGTCTCAATAGCCTCCTCGATTTTTTCGCAAAAGCGTTCCGCATCTTCAATTTGGCTGTGAACTGTTTGCATCCGACGTGCGATCGCTTCGGCAGCATTCTTCGCTTTTGTGTACTTACGGAAGTATTTTTGAGCTGCTTCCGTGACCGACTCATTCTCTGCGACCTCAATTTCTACAAGCGGCACAGTCTCATCGAAAATATCCGGAACGGAGACAAAGTTGCCAACCCTTTTTGCCGTTGATTGATTCGCAAGTAATAGGTCGCCGTAACGTTTCCAACGATCTGCATCGCCATGTTCTGCCAGATCTGCATCGAGATTCTTTGCTAGTCGCAAGAGTTTCGATACCTTTTCTTTCCCCTTTTGGCGTGCGGTTGCCGCTAGGCGATTAAAACTGTTTTGACTCTCAAGTTGTTGAAAGTGTTCATCAAGCTGTTCCGAGATCGTTTGGCGGGCCATCCGGTCGAAGGGAACGATCCCGTTCGATCTCGCGGGTTGTGCACGAAACGGTGGAGTGTACTCCATTCCAATGGACTGTTCGTCCATTGATGGTTTTCGAGCCGCCGCAATAATATGCCGACCGCTGTCTAATAGAAAAAGATTTGCAGATTTCCCGGTGAGCTGCGCAACAAGAGAGCGTGCCCCATCCGAGTGTTCGAATATCAATTCAATGACACGCTCGCTTTCGAACTTCGCGATTTTTTGCAATGCTTTTCCTTTTAACGCTTTTGCAAGATCGACGGCAAATTTCGTAGGATTTGCAGCCGTACGCTTAAGGTCTTTCAATCTTCGCCTTATCAAATATATTCGGGGCTCGCGCGGCTCAATACTGACAAAAAGCAATCGAAATTCTTCACCCTCGAACGCTATTACATAACGTGACTCACCTAGCTGAAAGACCTCTCGCAAGGCGAGACCGACCAAGGAATTTCTGAGTTCCGGCAAGATCCTGCCGATCAATTGCTCATCCACTATGTGAGTTTACCGTTCCAAAACAAAAGGCCAAAACCGATCGGCTTTGGCCTTTTTCAACCTTTAACGAGAATTAATATTCCCGGATCAAAAGGGTACCCGCGAGAATGTCATGAGCCGCGCGCCGCTCTTCGTTGAATAAAGCGGGTAGGAAACCAACGCCAAGCAAAAGAAGCGAGAGAATATAAACTGCCGAGTTTACTGCTGCTTGGTGAAGCGTAGGAAGTTCATTAGCGTCAGCGTCGATTATCTCGATCGAGAACAGCTTCATCCCAAACGTACGGCCAAGAAAAGCGATCGTAGCCGTAAGATAAAGGAAGATCACTCCAACAACCGCACCAATTATAGCAACGACGCCTTCGATTGAAGCGGGTAGCGAATTGGAAACCAGTACGGGCGAAAGCAAGATTCCCGCGACAAAACTGCCGATAATCAGATCGAATACCGCGGCACCAAAACGCATTGAGAGCGGTGCGAGGTCATCGATCTCATTAATTTGTTCTAGGTCGTCACTTTCTAACAAGTCCTCCGACCCAACAGCATTCCGGAAACTTAATCGATCGAAACTCAGTTTGGTGCTCAACTCGGTCTCGATCTCATCAATTGCGTGAGGATTGGTGATTTGAGCCGGAAGCGGCGTTTCGGGCTCAGGGATCGCCGGAAGCTTGTTCGTATCAAACTTCTTTTTTTCGATTCGAAGAGGAGAAACAAGTTTCGGTTTGGGTGCTTCGGCCGGTTGCATTGGCAATGCTGTTTTGGTCTTTGTGACTTGTGTTCGTTCGACGACATCGAACGGGAACTGGCGGTTCTGCACGGCGGGCGGCTTTGATTTCGCTCGTGCCGCCGCAACTGCTGCAGCCGTTCCGAACGTCCGCTTTGAATCCTCGATGCGCCTCATAGCATTTGTTAACTTTTCATTGTGAACAACTGACACGGAACTATGTAAAGCCGGTTGAGTGCTAACGGCAACTGTCGCAGTCGGTGATTGCACGGATGTCATGGCAACGGAAGTTGGCGTGCTAACAGCGCCGCCGTTTCGTTTTCGAATAGAGTTCTGAAGCTGCAATCTCCATTCTGGTACCGATGGGTTCGCAGGCTGAAAGTCGACAAGCGTCGGGTTTGTATCTCTCCTGTTCAATGGGCCGGTGATTGGCCGGGGCTTCGAAGCCGCCGGAGCAGGAGGAGCCGCTTTAACATGTGGGCGTTCTTTAGGAATTTCGATCTTTTCCGGCGTCTTTTCTTTCGCGACTTCCACGGGTGTCGATCTGGGCGCCGTTATCCTTACGGGCTGAGGTGTCCAGGGTTTGATCGGTTCGAATTTAGGTATGTCTGACACTGTAGGCCCAACCGTCGGCGGCTTTACGACCTTCGTTTCCATTTCTTCGCGGACGGTATCATGCATCATCGCTCCGCACGTTAGGCAAATAGACAATGTTGGCGCGAGTTCGCGTTTGCAAACTGGACAGTTCATAGGCTTTCCTTTACCAAAATTCGCTTGATTATCTTGGGGCGATTTAGGACAAATCGAAGAAAGAATATCAGAATTTACTTTAAGTCGTCAACATTAAAGCGCAGAAAAACAAACACTTTTGCGTATAGGCGATGCGGGTGCGATAAATGCTTTTAACTCAATAATTAAAATTTGGTAACAAAGATTTTACAGCGGCTGACGACCATCAAACCCCGTTTCGACATCGTGCCACCACTCGATCTGCTCGGCTTCGCCTAGTTGCCAACAAAGCAGCACGACCCTGCCGTCGCGAATAGAAGGAAAATCGACCAAACCGCGTGTGTAATCTTTGAGTTGAACACCTTCTTCATGCAGTTCGGTC
>JBJMGN010000073.1:0-3703 GCA_045807885.1 Pyrinomonadaceae bacterium
GGCCTGGAACAATACTACGACGAATACCTGCGCGGGCGGGCCGGATATCGAAAAGTCATCGTAGATAGTCGCGGGCGGGTGCAAAGCGAGGTAAGTAAGGTCGAGCCCCAGGCAGGCCAAGATCTAGTGACGACTATTGATCTGGATCTTCAGACGGCTGCCGAACAGCAACTCGCTGCAACACCGACGAAGCGGGGCACGATCATCTCGATGGATCCGAATAATGGAGAAATGCTCGCGATGGCTTCTCTTCCGTCGTTCGATCCGAATGTCTTTATCCAGGGAAGCAAAACAAAAGAAGGCCGTAAACAGATCGCAGCCTACTGGCAGGACCCGCAGCGACCACTTTACAACCGAGCAATTCAAGGCAGATATCCGCCGGGCTCGACTTGGAAGATCCCGGAGTCTATAGCGGGTTTGGAACAGGGCGCGATAACCGTGGCGCATTCGAACTTAGCGTGCGGCGGTGGCATACAGGTCGGGAACAAATTCACACGCTGCATGGGTAATCATGGTAGTCCAAAGCTTGATTACGCAATTACCCATTCCTGTGATGGATATTATTATCGCCTCGCTTTGAAATTGGGCATCGCGGGCATAACCGAAATGGTCGAACAGTTCGATTATGACAAGCTTTCTGGTATTGATCTTCCAAATGAAAAGGTCAGCCAAACGCCTAAAAGCTGGAGGCCGATCGTCGAGAAGCGCGAAGGCAGATGGAGCGACATCCGAACGGTTTATTCAGGAATCGGCCAAGACACCGTTGTCATCACACCTATTTCCCACTTACGCGCGGTTGCAAGCGTCGGCGTTAAGGGAAATATGTTTGTCCCGCACTTCATGAAGGAATTCAAGCCTGTTGGGCCGATCGGCGAAGAAGGCGACCCGAATTTTATTCCTGGACGCGATGGCTTCACCTTTCAGCACCCTGAACCCAAATTGATCCCGATGTCGCAAGAACAGGAGGAGCTCGTGGTCAGAGGAATGTGGGGGGTCGTAAATGGCGGTGGAACGGCGGGCAGTATAAAGATCCCTGATTTTGAGATCGCAGGAAAAACCGGGACTGCGCAGGTTGCGGAGCTTGGAAAGGATGTGGGCTCGAAAAAAGACCATGCCTGGTTCGTTAGTTTCGCTCCTGCTTATAAACCAGAAATTGCTGTACTTGCCCTTGTAGAAAACGTCGGCTTTGGCGGCAGTTTTGCAGCTCCTGCAGCGAAAGGCGTTTACGAAGCATATTTGGCGAAACGCGCCGGTGCACAGCCTCCGGTCGATCCCAATTTAGTTGCGAAAAAATAGGCCAGGACGATGGTAGCAATAATCGAAAAAAGAGACGTCCGTGATTTCGACTGGCTGACGACGTTTTTGGCCATCGCGATCGCTAGTTTCGGAATTTGGCAGATCCACAACGCTTTGCCGTCGGAGAGCTATTGGACGAAACAGATCATAGGTCTCCTGATCGCGCTGGTAGCGTTTGCCGTCCTTGCAGTCAGTGATTACCGTCGGATAATTGACGGCGCGCCGATCTTTTATGTGATCGGCCTTGTTTTGCTTTTTCTTGTATTGACGCCCTTAGGTGTTGAAGTGAATGGTCAGCGGGCTTGGGTTCGTCTTCCTGTGGTTGGCCAGTTCCAACCATCGGAATTTGCAAAGATTCCGACCGTCTTGATGCTTGCAAAATACTTTGGGACCCGTAAGGGCGGTACACTGCAGCTTAGAGAAGTTTTGATCGGCGGGTTGATCATGGCCGGTCCCTTGGGCCTCATAATGCTCGAGCCGGACATGGGACAGGCATTGACGTACATTCCTATCTTTGCTGCCATCCTGCTACTTTCTGCGATCAAGATTCGGTACGTTATTGCTGGGTTGCTGGCCGTAGTTGTGTTTGTCCCCACAGCTTGGTACGTCGGCGTTAAAACCGGAAAGATAAAACGTTATCAACAAGAACGCGTCAACGTCGTTCTTGATCCGGACAGCGCGGATCCGCGAGGCTATGGATATCACACTGTGCAGTCCATGATCACTGTCGGGAAGGGCGGGCTCTCCGGAACTCGTGGCGAAAGCGAAACCTCGCAAAGCGTTCTAAAGTTCCTCCCGGAGCCTCAGACGGATTTTATCTTCGCTGTAACTGCTGAAAACACAGGATTTATCGGCTGCATCTCGCTCCTTCTGGCATACGCCTTATTATTGTCGCGACTGATCGACGGCGCGCGCGAAGCTTCCGATCGCCCAGGCATGCTTGTTATAATGGCCATTGCGACGGCGATGATCTTTCAGATATTCATCAATATTGGGATGACGCTCGGTTTTCTCCCAGTGATAGGCGTTCCGCTGCCGCTTATGAGCGCGGGCCTATCGGCTCTGCTGACGACATTTATCGCGATAGGATTCGTTGTCAGCGTTCGAATGCGCCGATTTGTAAACTAATTTTAAGCCGAAGGTTTTATGGCAAGAGAAAAACGGATCGTCGAGCGGGAAGTTAGCTCGGTTGAATCGAAAGGTCGCTGGAAATTTGGATTTGTCTGGTTCTTTTCTGCGCTTTTCCTGGCTCTTTCTGCCGGTGCATTGACGGGAATTCTAGCTTCGTATTACTTAAATAATTCTCGGTACTCTGTAGAGGTTTCAGCGTTAGCAACATATCGCCCGCCACAGGTTACGACCATTTATGCTGACGATGGGGAAACCGTTTTGGCAGAGTTCGCGATCGAAAAACGAATTCCCATAAAGGAACAAGACATACCGCAAAACGTCGAAGACGCGCTTATAGCTATCGAAGACAACCGCTTTTATGACCATATAGGTATCGACCCTTATCGGATCATGGGTGTTGTATTTAAGAACTTAAGCGGCGGCCGGCTTGAGGGCGGGTCAACTATTACCCAACAGCTGGCAAAAAACCTTTTTCTTTACAAAGATCAAACCTATACACGAAAGGTCAATGAATGGGCTGTAGCCTTGCAGATCGAGCGCTTTTACACAAAGCGACAAATACTCGAGATGTACATGAATTACGTCTTTCTGGGCGCAGGTGCTTATGGTTTCGAAGCGGGCGCTCAAACGTATTTTGGCAAGCATCTGAAGGAATTGAACCTTGAAGAAGCTGCCCTTCTCGCAGCTGTTCCGAAGTCGCCCGAATATTCTCCGACGCGAAACAGGGAAAAGGCGAAAATGCGTCGCGATATTGTCCTTGACCAAATGGCGAAGTATTTTCCGGAACGTTACTCTCAATCTGCCGTAGATGCTGCAAAGGCGAAGCCGATCAAATTGGCAGATACGGCGTACTACCAGTCCTTACCAAAATCGACTGCCTGGGATTATCCGATCGAAGAAATTCGAAAATACCTCGAGGACAAATATACGACCCGCGTTGCACAGGGCGGGCTAAAAGTCTACACGACCATAAACGTCGAAGCGCAAAAGATCGCGACGAAGGTTATACGGGAACGCCTGCGAGCATACGATCGAGGCCGGGGTTGGCGGTCGGATTATCAAAATATTTTGGTCGATCCAGATGGAAATCCGCTTACTGAAGAAAAGGAGATCGAAAAGACCCTGAATTCATATAAACACGCCGATTGGTACGGAGACGAATATGACGAAGGGGAGTATATAAAGGGATTGGTGATGAAGGCCAACCCGACGGGCGATTCTGTCGGTGTTAGATTCGGCCGTTACAAGGCTATCGTTGGCCCGTCAAATATGGGTC
>JBJMGN010000074.1:0-6512 GCA_045807885.1 Pyrinomonadaceae bacterium
GCTGCGACGGCGATCGGGTCGACGCCGTTCCATGGATATGCTCCGTGAGATTGTTTCCCGTTTATTTTGATCGTGACCCAGTCACTGGCCGCCATGAAGCCCTCGGCTTTGTAGCCGATCTTGCCGATCTCCGTCTGTGCATTGATATGGATGCCGAAGATGGCATCCATCTTTGGGTTGTCCATCACGCCTTCCTTTATCATTTCAGGCGCTCCACCAGTTTCAGTTCCGGGCGTGCCTTCCTCGGCCGGCTGAAAAATGAACACGACCGTGCCTTTCACCTTGGCTTTCATTCCGGAAAGAACAGTCGCTGTGCCGAGAAGCATCGCTACGTGCGAATCGTGCCCGCATGCATGCATAACGCCGACTTTCTGGCCGTTGAACTCCGCGATTTCCTTTGAAGTGAACGGCAGCGAATTTCGTTCCGTAACTGGAAGCGCGTCCATGTCCGCACGAAGGCCGATCACCGGCCCCGGTGAACCGCCCTTCAAAATCCCAACAACCCCGGTCTTTGCTATGCCCGTTTTTACCTCGATCCCGAGCTTGCGTAATTCCTCGGCAACAAATTTTGCGGTGTTCACTTCCCTGTTTGAAAGCTCCGGGTGCTCATGAAGATATCGCCGCCACTCGATTACCTTCGGCAATATTTTCGCCGCGGCCGTATTGATCTCCGCTGACATATCGACGGCAAAAGATTGTAGGGCAAAAGACAGGACGATGCCCATCGCGGCGACAACTTGTTTCATGTAGGATCCTCCGGCAAAGGTAAGGTTGCCGTCAATTAAAGCGCATGTTGGTCACGACTCAAAATGGCGGAATCTTTGCTGTGTGAAAATGAGTTTTTAGCTTTGCAGATCCTCGATCCAGAGTTAACCGGCCTCGTTAAAAATTCAGATCAAAAATCAAGACCAACACGTTTCAAGAGATCTAAATAACGCGGATCTTTTCGGATGTCGCCCACTGGCATCGCCTTGAGATAGACAACGCTTGCTTCTCTTTCGTCTATAGCCTTGTTCCACCAGGCAAAGGCCTGGTCCGTGTCACCAAGTGCGTCATAGACCATTGCCAGACTGCTCGGCGAGACCCAACTGTTTTTCTGGATCTGTAAGATCTGGGCCAAGTTCGACAGAGCTTCTTTTCGCCGGCCAGCGCGGGCGTATGCCTGAGCCAGGTTCAGCAGTCGAAACGAGGGTCTGGGATCCGCCTGTTGAGCAAGCTCCAATTCTCGAATAGCTTCATCAAACATACCTCGCTTTTGATAAATGATCGCTATTCCCCAGTGAGAACCGCTGGCCCCCGTGTTGGGGTCGATCTCGAGAGTCTTTCGATATTGTTCGAGCGCTTCGTCGTCGCGTCCCATCGTAGAAAGGCAAAGAGCATAGTGAAAATTTATCGGGAGCGACAGGGGATCCAATTCCTGTGCACGCTTTATTTCCTCCAGCCCCTCGTCCCATCGCGTCATCGCCTGTAAATATTCTGAATATAGGTGATGAGCCTCAGCCGAATTAGGATTTAGTTCGATGGCATGTTTGAATTCACTTTCCGCCTCGTCCCATTTCCAGTCGTAGCTAAATAAAACATTAGCTAACTGTGTGTGGGCGTCCGCAAGAGAGTCGTCGAGTTCGAGAGCCCTTGTTGCCGCAACCCTTGCTTTATTGAATTGTTCGCCGGGCGGGTCTGCTCCGATACCAACAAAACCGAGAAGTGAATAAGCATCAGCCAGACCCGTGTAGGCAAGGGCAAAATTCGGGTCGCGGTCGATGGCGTTTTGAAAAAATCCGACGGCCTTTAGTGCACCATCGGTAGCCATATTCATCTGGTAACGGCCCTTCAGATACGACTGATACGCCTCGACGTCCGCCGTATAGTGCTGCTGCAGGCGGTTCGATTCGCTGCCTGTCAGCTTTATCGCCAGCGCGCGTGCAACGCGTTCCGAGAGTGAGTCCTGCAGCGCAAAGATGTCGGTCGCTCTCTCGTCGAAGTGTTCAGCCCAGATCGGCTTGCCGTCTGAGCTGCGAATCAACTGAACACTTATGCGCAGACGATCGCCCGCCCGCTGTATCGTCCCATCCAAAACAGAATCTACTTTTAACTCGCGCCCGACCGCCGCCAGATCGGCCGTTTGTGCTGTGTACGCGATCACCGCACTCGTCGGCCTGACGGTCAGCACCTTCAAATTGCTAAGGCGCGTTATCACGCCGTCGGCCATTCCCAGTTGGAGCGATGGGTCTGCGCTCGCGTCAGTCAAAGGTTTGAATGGAAGAACGGCGAGCGTCGTGATCGGCGGTTGATCGGACGCCGCGGATGGATCGCTCTTTGCGAATTTCAAAAAGGCAAGAGAAGCAGTCAGCAGGGCCAATATAATTACTGCGATCGCTACGGCGCGAAACCGTACTCCGGACGACGTGCCAGCGGAATCCGGCTCGACACCGATCGGTGGTGGAACGTTATTCTCTACCTCGACATCGACTGCTGCTGCATCTGCGTGTTGGCCATCACCGTTCGATTCCTCTATTACCTCGGACACATCTGCGACAAACCGATAGCCACGCTTAGGGACCGTTTCAATATATCTTTCCTCTTCCTTAGTGTCGTCCAGGGCCTTTCTGAGGCGCCAGACATGATGGGCGAGATTGGCTTCTTCGACAAAGGTGTCGGGCCACAAGGCGGCTATCAACTCCTCTTTCTCGATAAGCCGGCCTTGTTTCTCGACGAGCAATACGAGGGTTTCGAAAGCCTTGGGTGTGAGCGTTACCGTTTCGCCATCGCGCAGTAACTTTTCTTCCGACGGATCGAGAAGAAATGGGCCAAATCGATATTTGTGCGGCTTTTCGGTGTTCACGAACGGCTAATACAGAAAATTTACAGATTTTTGAGAGCGTCCGTAAAAGACTTTCGAAGCCGATACGGCCGATTATCATCTCGCGACGAACGCTGTACCGATGATCCGAAAGAGGTTCAAGGGTGTTGGCAGATTGTACGACTGATCGAACCAATAGAGCAATGCCTTTCCAAAGCACGGAACGCTCAAGTACGGCTCAGGTTGTAAAGAAAACGGAACTAAAAGGAGAAAAACAATGAGATTTAACTTTTCAAGATCAATTATCGCTTTGGTATTCCTAGTGGCTGCAAGCGGCCTTGTGCATGCCGAATCTTGCGGACTTAACACGCTGAATGGCAGTTATGCGTTCAGGACCTCTGGAACCAGCTATGGCATCCCGTTCACTCCCGACGGAATACCGGCTGTCTGGGTCGGTGAGGCGATCTTTGACGGATCAGGAGGCGGAACGAGCTTTAATACAGGTTCGGTCGGTGGAATGATATTTGAAGACGGCGACAATAGAACATCCTTCAATTACACGCTGCGTCGAGACTGTTCGGGCACCTTCACAGCTCATATAGGAGGGCTCGGCGACCTGCACTGGAATATCGTTGTCAGTGACGGCGGCAAAAAAATACTGAGCGTAATCAAAGATCCAGGTTGGGTTTTTTCGGGTGAGTATTCAAAGCAGTAGATCGATGGGGATGCAAAACGCGATGTTTGCATCCCCGTTTTCTTTTTAAAGAAGCGAGTCAATGTGCCCAAGCGCGATCTGAAAATATTCCATAAGATTAACGACCCGCTATTTTATAGTACGTCTTATCCACGCTCGTCCATTTGTCTGGGTTCCAGAGATCTGGTGACAGGGTCTTGTCGGTTTGGATGTTCCCGCGTTCCGACACAGCGTTCGGGCTTACTGCCGGAGCCCGCCTTCCGACACTATTGGCTCCCTATTAGTTGAGCGACCTCGGCAAGCAAACGGCCCGGTGACTTTCCGCCGAAGCTGTTTGGCGCGCTCGTGTTGACCTGCACGGCGACCGCGATCTTCTTTTCCGGAAAATACATCATGTCGGTCATATAGCCCGGGAAAAACCCGCTGTGGCCGTACGAAACGCCGGCCGGCGTGCCTCGTATGATGACGCAAAGGCCGTATTTGGTATCTTTGCCGAGCATGGGAGCGGTGACGCCATCCAAAACCTGCGGCAACAGCGATGGATCGTACGCCTTGCCCTCGAAAATGATCTTTGCCCAGCGGGCAAGGTCTTGTCCGGTGGACGCCCAACCGCCGCCGGTCCACTCGAGCTGGGGATTGACGACAAACTTGCCATTTTCGATCATCGCATCCTTGCCGCCAAAAGGATTGCTCGGCCCCGCGTAACCTTGAACGACGCCAGGCATTACGGGCCCTTCCTGCGCGGTCGTACCGTTCAATTTGAATTTCTTGATGAATCGCCGCCGAGCTTCATCGTAAAATGTTTTGCCCATCACGCGTTCCATGATCATCCCAAGGACAATGTAATTCGTATCTGAATAATCCCAGCCCTTGCCCGCCTCAAATGGCGCTTTAGCGTCAAAGAGATAGGCGAGGCGTTCCTCGGGCGTCCAAACCTTCATCGGATGCTCGGTCAGATAATCGGTGAATTCTTTTTTGAATTCGTAACGAACCAGCCCGCTGGTGTGATTCATCAACATGCGGATCGTTACATCTTTTGCATTGGGCAGACGATTGAACCAAGGCTCTTTCCCGAGGTATTTTTCGATCTTGTCATCAAGCGCGATCTTCCCCTCTTTGACAAGCTGCATCGCGGTCGCTGCGGCAAATGTTTTGCCCGTGCTGCCTGCGAGCATGCGGTCGTCGGGCTTCATTGGCGTTTTCGCGTCGCGATCGGAGTAGCCGACCGCAAGGCCGAACGATTCACCGTCGGCCAGTGCGACGCCGAGCGTTGCGCCCGGAAATTTTCCGGCTTTGTGCCATTCATCGAGCTTCATCTGAAGCTCTTTTTTGAGAACGTTCGTACCAGAGGCCGTAACGGGTTTTTGCCCGACAGCGCAAAGGGAGCCCAGCAAAAGGGCCAGTGTGGAAAAAACAGTTAACTTTGTGCGGAAGTAATTATTTGTCATTTTTTCTTGTAATAAGTTCGGTCGGCGGCTGCCCATTTTTCCGGATCCCAAAGATCCGGACTCAGTGAAATATCAGCTTGAATGTCGGAGTATTCTTCGGACGTCGTCGGTTTGCCATCAACAAAGAACTTGACCTCCGCCGAGACCCACCCGCCTTTAGCTTTTACATATTTATTGAACTGCGTTTCCTGGACGCTCTTTTTATCGCGACCGCCGAGTTGGATCAGCCGGACGAAAACCAGATCTTTTTTATCGACCCAGAATTGCGGGGTCGTCACATCGCCCTGCTTTGCGCCGATCACATAGACGTCTTTGCCCATCCATTTTTCTTCGTGAACGACGGAGACGTCGATACCAAGGCCTTTTACTTGACCGATAGTAGTCTCGACGGGCTGTCCGTAAACGTCAAAGCCAAGCACAAGCAGCGGATGAACAAATGGGCGTCCGGGATTCGCCTTGCCATCGCGCCACGAATATATCTTGCCATCAGCGAACAATAAGCCGTCACCCGCCTTCGATTCCGCAAAATCGATCCGCAATTTCCCCGGAACGGTCATCGCCTCGTACCAGGTCTCAGACGTTGTCGAACCATCTGGCTGATGGTGAATCGTTTTCTGGACAAATGTCAGCGTCTTATACCATTTTCCAGCATATTTCTTGTACATTGCAGCGACCAGATCGTCGCCTGATTTGATATCCACCGCAAACGACGAAGTCGTTAAGACGGTCACTAACAAGAGTAGTTTGAGAATATTCATGGTTTATAAACGTTCGAAATACTGAAATGGTTTAGGTTTTTGGCAGTTGCGGCAGATTCAATGCTGGTTTTACCTCGCCGCGGTGGCACGTCGTGCAATTGATCGTCGGGGATTCGCTCTTGAGGTTCTTGATGCCTTTGAGCAGCTCGTTGTTGATCCGTGCGGCCATCGCGGACATCTCGCGCGCGATCTGCTTTTGCGGTTTGTCTTCGCCTTCCCATTTGTCCGGCACATGGCAATGCGTGCAGTTCACGCCAAGCGAGCGAGCATACCCGAATTCCATTACAGCGAGAAGTTGAGCGGCCGGCCGCTGTTTGAGCATCGGAGTCTGAATGTTCTTGAAGACTTCCGACGCCGGCAACTGTTCCTTTCCTTTGATCTGCTCTCTCAGTTTTGCGAGCGCGGCCTTTTGGTCGAAATCCGCAGGCGTCGGCGCAGTCTGTGCATGAACGGCGATCTCACCGATCTTGAGAGGTTGAGGAGCGAAAAGAACTGCAGCCGCTAAAGCAGTAAATACCGCAAGAGCGGTAATTTTGAGTTTTGTTTTCATTTCCCACCTATTACTTTCGAACATATGTGAAATCGAACGTTGTTGTCCACGACTTGCCGTCGTCGGTCGAACTTTCGCCGTGTTGGCGGACGTCGCCGTTCGGCAGTTTTGAAAATGTCATGCGCCCGATGGTCTTCTTTCCATTTACCACGCGCTCATTATCGAGAACCATTTTCCCGTTGGCCATTCCGCCAACGTAAAAGGCGAGCGTACCCTTGTCGTCCACCCAGGTTTGGTGCCATTTGCCATCGGTTGAATCGAA
>JBJMGN010000075.1:0-10820 GCA_045807885.1 Pyrinomonadaceae bacterium
ATAAAGACAATATTTCCAAATCCTTTTCCCCGAGCGGCGTAATTTATCTGGATTTTTCTCGCTATTTTCGATGAATTGTCTTAATATCGAGAGCCGGCGGACGAGATTTGGTTTTTTGCTGTTCATTCGGATTCGCCTCCAAACGAGCTGCACCAGACGAGATCTTCCGAAGCATTTTCTGTTCATCGCAAATTAAAACAGACCAACACTTAGGAGAGTGAAGCCATGCTTGGATTTACTTTGAAGCGTAACCCTTTCCCCGCGCTTTTGTTATTGATCTCTATTATCGGTTTATCCAGAACAACCACCGCACAGCAGTCAGATACCACACGGCCCAACAGTTCGGAAACAAACATACTTCTTGATGACCTCGTCGCCGCTATCGACCGTGATGACAAGCTGGAAGTAATGCGCGTACTTTCAAACGGATTTCCTGCGAACGTGACAGATTCGAAAGGAAGCACAATGCTGATGCAGGCCGCTAAAGGTGGAAAGGTAAATGTCGCTACACTGCTGCTCGATTCAGGTGCCGATCCGAATCTGGTCGCATCGAATGGTGCTACGGCGCTAATGCTCGCGGTAAGCGGCGGCCATTCCAGTACCGTCAGGGCGCTTCTTTCAAATGGTGCCGACCCGAACATTCATGGATCAGGCATGCCGGCGGCTCTCACATATGCCACAGCTGTCGATAACGCCGAAATTCTCAGCGCACTAGTAAATGCAGGTGCCGACCTGAGCACTAAAGACCAGCGCGGTTACGACGCGCTCGAGTTCGCGTTTCTGAACAAAAAGTCTGCAGCCTTGAAATTTCTGCGTCCGCTTTATATGGATCGGGAAAGCCTTGCCGGGGTTAAATCTGACAAGTTTTCCCAGGCTATTCTAGAGAAGAACGATGCGGTGCTTATCAGATGGCTGGCCCTCGGTTCTGATCCGGTCGCGTTAATTGACAAGCAGATGCCGTTGGAATTGGCAATTGCCGGCGGTTATGGCACGGGCGTTGCTCTTCTTGTGCATGCCGGAGCGAACGTAAACCAGACGACGCGAAACGGCGTCCCGGTTTGGTGGACAGCAATTCCGAAAAACAAAAGTGACGCCGTAAACCCGACCGTATTTAAGACATTAATGAAATCCGGTGCCGACCTTAATTTAAAAGCAAAGGGAAAAACTGCGGTTGAATTCGCGGGCTCAAATAAAGAAGCCGTAGCGATATTAAAAGCGAACGGAGCTCGATAATGAGCTCTACTTTTTGAGTTTTTGACTCAAGTATTCCGACAATTGAGAAGTAGCGACCCGCTCCTGCTCCCACGTGTCGCGGTCGCGAATGGTAACGGCATTATCTTCAAGTGATTCGTGATCGACTGTAACGCAAAACGGCGTCCCAATCTCATCTTGTCGCGCGTAGAGTTTTCCAATGCCGCCGGTGTCGTCGTAAACCGTTCGCATCGAGGGCTGCAGATCTCTTTTTAGCATTTTCGCCATTTCAACGATTTCGGGCTTATTCTTTGCAAGCGGAAGAACGGCGACCTTGATGGGCGCCATCTCCGGAGTAAGCTTTAGAATTACACGCGTCTCGCCTTTCTCGTTCGTGCGCTCGGTATAGGCATCCATCATTACGGCAAGAAGCGTTCGGTTTACACCGATGGCCGGTTCGATCACGTAAGGATAGAATCGCTCGTTTGTAGCGGTGTCGAAATAAGAAAGATCGTCTGTCGAATCCGAATTGATCCGCTTCCCTTCCGAATCCTCGGGCTTTTTCGAATGTACTCTAAGGTCGTAATCCGTTCGGTTTGCGATCCCCATCAGCTCATCCCACTGCTTTTCTTCATCTTCGCGTTCAGGGAAATAACGATAAAGTATGTCGACCGTTCGCTGCGCGTAATGCGCCAACTCGTCGGGACCTTGCTCGTATAGTTTGAGGTTTTCCGATAAAACACCGAGCGACCGAATCCATTCCTGAAATCCGTCAATCCATTCCTGATGCAATTTGGGAGCATCTTCGGCCCGGCAAAAATACTCCATTTCCATCTGCTCGAACTCACGCGTTCGAAAGATGAAGTTACCCGGCGTTACTTCGTTGCGAAATGCCTTTCCGATCTGAGCAACACCGAAGGGAAGTTTTCGACGCGATGTATTCAATACATTCGCAAAATTTATGAAAATTCCCTGAGCCGTTTCCGGACGAAGATACGCCAGCGCTGAAGGATCGTCATCGCTCGAAACCGCGCCCATGGTTGTCCGAAACATCAAGTTGAATTCCCGCGCTTCGGTGAGACTACATTCCTTGTCTTCGCCGGGGTGGACTGAAGGGTGATTGCCGCATTGAACATCCTGCAATTTATCGAGCCGAAACCGCTCTTTGCACGTCCGACAATCAACAAGGGGATCGTGAAACGTTTGTTCATGGCCAGAGTATTTCCAGACGAGACGGTTTTGGATTATCGACGAATCCAAACCTTCAATGTCGTCCCGCTCATACACCAGCCAGTTCCACCAACTTTTTTTGATATTATTCGCTAACTCGACTCCGAGTGGACCGTAATCCCACGAAGACCCAAGCCCGCCGTAGATCTCCGACGCCGGAAACACAAACCCGCGACGCTTGGAAAGGGAGACGATGGTTTCGATATTAGGTGCTGACATAAAACTAAAATCTTACAACTAACTGAAAAAAAGGACGACCGAAGCCGTCCTGATTTAATGAACTGCTGCGAATCTTACTCTTCTGCGCCACCCTGAGCTTTGGCCTTTTCTTCCATCAAGATCGCTTTACGCGAAAGCTTGATCTTGTTGCCCTCGCGGCCGATGCATTTTACGAGGATCTGCTGGCCTTCCTTAAGCTCGTCCCGTACGTCTTTGACGCGGCGGTCCGAGATCTCGGAGATATGCAGAAGTCCGTCGAGTCCGGGCATGATCTCGACAAAGGCGCCGAAATCTACGATACGAGAAACGGTTCCCATATACGTTTCACCGATCTCCGCCTCTGCTGTAAGTGCCCTGATGCGGGCAACGGCTTCTGCCCCCGCGGCGCCGTCGGCCGTCGCGATCAGAATTGTTCCATCGTCCGATACGTCAATCTTCGCTCCGGTTTCTTCCGTTAATGCGCGGATCACGGAACCACCCTTGCCGATAACGTCGCGGATCTTTTCCGGGTTGATCTTCAGCGTGATAATACGCGGCGCATGTTTTGAAATATCCTCGCGTGGTTCGGCGATAGCCTGTTCCATGATCCCGAGAATATGCAAGCGGCCCTTACGAGCTTGCTCGAGAGCCTCCTGCAGGATCATCGCGTTAATACCGGCGACTTTAATGTCCATCTGCAGGGCAGTAATTCCCTCGCTCGAACCGGTCACCTTGAAATCCATATCGCCGTAATGATCTTCGGCACCGGCGATGTCGGAAAGTATCGCGTATCGATTTCCTTCCATCACCAAACCCATTGCAACACCCGCAACCGGCCGCTTGATCGGCACACCTGCGTCCATCAGGCTCAGGATGCCGCCGCATACCGATGCCATCGATGACGAACCGTTCGATTCGGTAATGTCCGAAACGATGCGTAGCGTGTACGGAAAATCAGCTTCATCCGGAAGGACCGCCTCGATCGCGCGGCGTGCGAGATTGCCGTGGCCCGTTTCGCGTCGCGATGTTCCGCCAAAGCGGCCCGCTTCGCCGACCGAATAAGGTGGGAAATTATAGTGCAGCATGAATCGCCGCTTAACTTCACCCTTTTCGATGTCATCCATGTACTGCTCGTCCATCTTCGTGCCGAGCGTCGTGGTGACGATGGCCTGGGTTTCACCGCGTGTGAAAAGCGACGAACCGTGAACCCGCGGCAGCCAGCCGACCTCGCATGTGATCGGGCGGATCTCCGAAAACTTGCGGCCATCCGGACGGCGTCGCTTACCGAGCATATCTTCGCGAAAGATCTTCTCTTTGAGTTGCGAATATGCCTTGCCGGCCATCGCCCGTTTTTCCGGCTGATCTTCCGGATAAGAATCGACGACCTCTTTTTTCAACGCGTCGATCGCTGCGTAGCTCGTCAACTTGTCCTTTCCGGTCGTGTCGAGAGCCTCGCGAAGTCGGTCGCCAAAATTCTTTTCGACTTCGGCGATCGTGTCTTCGTCAACAACCGGTGCCTGGAATTCGCGCTTCGAGATCTCGAGTGCCTTGCCTAATTCTTTCTGCCACAGGCAAAGCCGCTTGATCTCCTTGTGCGCCAGCATAAGCGCCTCGAGCATGATCTTTTCTTCGACTTCCTGGGCCTCGGCCTCGACCATACAGATCGCTTCTTCGGTGCCCGCAACGATGAGATTTAGCTGCGAATCGCGTCGCTGGTCAAACGTCGGGTTGATGATGTATTTGCCGTCGATCAAACCGATACGAATGCCGGCGATAGGGTTATGGAATGGAATGTCTGATAGATAAAGCGCTAAAGAAGCGCCAGTGATCGCGATCACATCAGGATCATTTTCCGCGTCGGACGAAATTACGGTTCCGACGATCTGCGTTTCGAATCGATATCCGTCTGCAAATAGCGGACGTATCGGCCTATCGATCAAACGGCATGTTAAAACTTCCTTTTCCGACGGACGGCCTTCGCGGCGGAAATAATTTCCGGGAATGCGCCCCGCCGAGTAACTTGATTCTCGGTACTCGACTGTAAGCGGAAAGAAGTCCAGTCCTTCCTTTGCGGTCCGCATGCTAACTGCCGTAACGAGAACCATTGTCTCGCCGTATCCAATAATGACCGAACCATCGGCCTGTTTCGCGACCTTGCCGGTCTCGACTGTAAGCTCTTTGTCACCGAGTTTGATCGATTCGCTTAAATATTTTTTCCTTGTCATTTGAACTTCCTCAAAACAAAAGCGGCCAAGGCCAATCGTGAAGCCTCGCCGCTTTTGGAGTTTCCAAAATATGCGTACGTTCTATCTGTTTGTGGACTTTCTTTCGCTGTCACGTTCAGCATCCAATAACAAATTCTCCGAAAGAACGACTATGAGTAACGGCCCGAAGTGGCCAAATCTAAGGTTCGCGAAGTTGCAAGGTTTCGAATACTAATCTCGAAACTTTCATAACTTCGCAACGTCAAGAATTATCGCCTTAATCCAAGTTTATTGATTATCTCGTGATATTCGTTAATGTTGCTTCGCTTGAGATAATCCAAAAGTTTGCGTCTGCGCGAGACCATTTTGAGCAAGCCTCTACGCGAATGATTGTCTTTCTTGTGAACTTTGAAATGCTCGGTAAGCTCGTTAATGCGCTGCGTTAGTAGTGCAACCTGCACCTGCGACGAACCCGTGTCCGAGACATGCGTCTTGTAATCGCCAACTATCTTTTCTTTAACTTCTTTTGCTGTCGCCATAAAAAACCGGCTCTAAATAGCCTCTCCTTGCTCGCAGTAACTCCGCTTTAACCACCTACGGTAACCGCGAAAAATATTGGATAACTGATAACTACAAATGAACAGTAAATCTGGTAATAATTATCGTTTATCCATGCCTAGTTATCAACTTTATACTGAAATTCTTCCATGAATTTGGTCGAGAAATCACCGTGCTGAAAACGCTCGTCGGCCATGATCTGCTTATGAAGCGGTATCGTTGTCTTGATGCCTTCAACAACCATCATGTCTAATGCCCGACGCATTCGTGCGATGGCCAGCTCGCGGGTCCGAGCATGCACGATCAATTTCGCGATCATCGAATCGTAATACGGTGGGACCGTATAACCGGGATAAACCGCGGTGTCCACACGAACTCCCGGCCCGCCGGGAATATTGAAAGCGGTTATCTTGCCCGGGCTCGGCGTAAATTTCACTGGATCTTCGGCGTTTATCCGACATTCGATCGAATGGCCTACGATCTGAACATCAGACTGTTCGTACTGCAAATTTTCACCCGTCGCAATACGAATCTGATTTCGCACGATGTCGGCAAGAGTGACCATTTCCGTAACCGGATGTTCAACCTGGATACGGGTGTTCATCTCCATGAAATAAAAGCTTCCGTCTTCGTCAAGAAGAAACTCGAATGTTCCGGCGCTCGAGTAGCCGATCTCTTTACACGCGTTGACCGCAACCGCGCCCATCGTTGCGCGAAGTTCGGGCGAGATCGCAACAGATGGCGCTTCTTCCAAAAGTTTTTGATGCCGCCGCTGTATCGAGCATTCGCGTTCGCCTAGGTGAACACAGTTACCGTGCTCATCGGCAAGAACCTGAATCTCGATATGGCGCGGTCTTTCGATGTATCGCTCAATATAAACGGAGCCATTCTTGAATGCTGCTAATGCCTCGGCCTGAGCGGTTTCAAGGTTCGTTTCGAGTTCGGATTCAGACCGAACGATTCGCATTCCGCGTCCGCCACCGCCGGCAGCAGCCTTGATAATTACCGGAAAACCGATCTCTTTCGCAACCTTTTTCGCTTCGTCAGCAGATTCTATCGGCTCCGGACTGCCGGGCAGGATCGGTACGCCCGCCGCAGACATTGTCCGGCGCGCCTCGACCTTATCGCCCATCATCATGATCACTTCGGGACGCGGCCCAATGAACTTGATATTGCAGTCCTCGCAGATCTTTGCAAAGATCGACGACTCGGCTAAAAAGCCATAACCCGGATGGATTGCGTCGACATTCGTGATCTCCGCGGCAGAAATGATCGCCGGAATATTGAGATAGCTTTCAGCCGATGGAGCCGGGCCGATGCAGATCGCCTCGTCGGCATAACGAACGTGCAGCGCTTCACGATCCGCCTCGGAATGCACTGCGACGGTCTTTATGTCCATCTCTTTGCAAGTCCAAATTATGCGGTTCGCGATCTCGCCGCGGTTCGCTATCAAAATTTTGCGAATCTCTCTCATCAAAAAAATCAGCCACGAATTAGTCGAATTGCACGAATAACAACAGAAAGAAAATTCGTGACATTCAGGTAATTCGTGGCAAAAACTCTTATTTCTTTATGCCGAAAAGCGGCTGCCCGAATTCGACCGGTTGACCGTTTTCTACGTAAATCGCGACGACCTCGCCGCTTGTCTCGGCCTGGATCTCGTTCATTAGCTTCATCGCCTCGACGATGCAAACAACCGAATCAGCAGTAACAATACTGCCTTCCGAAACATATGGCTCTTTATCCGGGCCAGAAGCACGGTAAAATGTGCCGACGATTGGTGAAGTGATCTTGAAAAGGTCGGAATCTGGTTCAGCCGGTGGTGCTGTTTCCTGATGCGTGGCCGAAACTTGTGGTATTGCCGGAGCGGAAACTGCGGTTGGTTGATAAGCTTGCGCAGCCGGTGCCGAGGTCATCTTGCTAAGCCGAATGCGGATGTTTTCGTTCTCGAATTCGAATTCGGTCAGCGCACGTTCTTCGAACAGATCGGCGAGGTCGCGGATCTCCTCGATATCGTAAGAGCGGTCCGGGCCGCTCTCTTTTTTCGCAGTTTTGCCTTTGGATTTTTCGCTTTCTTCAGCCTTCATAGAAGCCGTAGTTTCACTCATCGTGTCCCTGCTCCTTTTGACCTTAGCCGTTCGCGGCCAATTCGCGCGGATTGTCGACCAGTTCGATCACGGCAAGCTCGGCATTGTCGCCGCTGCGGCGGCCGAGTCGGACTATGCGGGTATAACCGCCGTTTCGATCTTTATAGCGAGCCCCCAGTTCATCAAAAAGCCGTTGAACCGCCTTAACACCGGCTGTTCTCTCAATGGTTTCCTTTGTTTCGCCTTTCTTACCTCGAAATCGGCTTGCGGCGATCTTGAACGTCGAGTTTCCAGCGTGAAAAAATTTCGCTGCTTGTCTACGAAGATGAACTTCCTGTACTTTCGCGCCGTCGCCGTTAAGGCCCTGGGCCTTTCGGGCGAGCGTGATCGCTTTCTCAACGAATGGACGCAGCTCTTTTGCTTTTGCGATCGTAGTGATGATGTGTTCCTTGTCGGAATTGATCAGCGAGGTCGCCATATTTCTTAGCATCGACATCCGGTGTTCCGTCGTCCTGCCCAATTTACGATGTGCTTTTAAATGTCGCATAAAAACAGTGGTCAGCAGTCAGTGACCAGTGGCCGGCGAACACATAAAACTGTCCGCGCTCCACTGTCCAATGTCCACTAGTCTAGGTCTCGTCCACCTGAACCAGGGATCGGATTTCCCTGCTCGTCAAAATCCATTCCAAAATCCAGCCCCATGCCGTGGAGCAGGTCTTTGATCTCGGTTAGCGATTTCTTGCCGAAGTTCTTGGTTCCCAACATATCCTTTTCGCTCCGCCTTATTAGATCGCGAATCGAGCGAATGTCGGCATTCTTCAGACAGTTGTACGAGCGTACCGAAAGCTCAAGTTCATCGACCGGCTTATCGAGCAGGTCGTTCCGCATCAGCGGCGGGCGAGCGATATCCTCGTATTTATATTCTTCTTCTTCTTCCTCGAAATTGATAAAGATCGACATATGATCTTTGACCAGTTTCGCCGCGAGACCGATCGAATCTTCGGGTTTTACCGAACCGTCGGTCCAAACCTCAATGATCAGTTTGTCAAACTCTGTATTCGAACCTTGACGCGTTTTGTCCACCGAATAATTGACCTTTTTGATCGGCGTATGCACCGAATCGATCGGGATATAGCCGATCGAAAGGTCTTCATCGTTATTCAGCTCGGCGGCAACATATCCGCGGCCGCGCTTTAGACGCATTTCGATATTCAGCGTGCTCGAACCATTGATCGTTGCGATATGCACGTCTTGATCAAGTACCTCAACATCCGAATCGCCTTCGATGTCTGCGCTGGTCACTTCACCGGGCCCCTTTTTGCTTATCGTCAGCGTTTTCGGCCCGCCGCCATGCAGAATGAACGGAACCTGCTTTAGGTTAAGAATTACATCGGTAGCGTCTTCCACCACGCCTTTGATCGATGAAAATTCATGTTCGACGCCGTCGATCTTAACCGCTGTTACAGCAGCACCTTCGATCGATGAAAGCAGCGCACGACGGATCGAGTTCCCGATGGTCGTTCCGAACCCTCGTTCGAACGGCTGAGCGTAGAATTTGCCGTACCGAGGCGTTAGTGTGTCGTTTTCGACATTAAGCCGGCTCGGCATTTTGAAATCTGTCCAATTATTATTGCTCTGTGTCATATTTGTTCTTTTTAAAAGTACCCAAAGTTGGCTTTGTCCCCGGATCTCCGATAGCAAGAACGGACTTCGAGATCCGGCTACTTCAGCCAACTCAGCTAAAACTACTTACTGTAAAGTTCAACGATGAGCTGCTCGTTGATATTCGATTCGATATCCTGACGCGTTGGGATCCCAGCGATCGAAACGCTCAAGTCTTTGCCCGCCGCCGAGATCCAGTTCGGGCGGCCGCGGCCGGCAGCCGTCGACCATGCCCCTTCGACATGCGGGTTCTTGGTCGATTTTTCCTTGACCGTTACAACGTCGCCGATCTTCACTTGAAACGAAGGGATGTTTACCTTTCGGTCATTTACGAAAATGTGCCCGTGATTTACTAGTTGGCGTGCCTGTCGGCGTGAGGTCGAAAAACCCGAACGGTAAACAACGTTGTCGAGCCGCCGTTCGAGCATGAATAGTAGGTTTTCGCCGGTAACACCCTTTTGGCGAAGCGCTTTCTCGAAATAATTTCGAAACTGCTTCTCGAGGATGAAGTACATTCGCTTCACCTTTTGCTTTTCACGAAGCTGCTCGCCGTAGCCCTGGATCATTTTGCGGCGTGCTGCCCCATGCTGTCCGGGCGGATTGGTTCCCCGCTTCTCGATCGCACACGAGGGCTTAAAACAACGGTCGCCCTTCAAAAATAACTTTCCACCTTCGCGGCGGCACAAGCGGCACACCGCATCTCTATATCTAGCCATATTTATTTCCTGCCTCCGCTCAGTGAGCGGAAAAGTTTACAGGCCGAATTGACCCTTCATCCTTTCGATAAACGAACTTCCAATTTCCAGATCCATTTGGAGATCTGAAATATGGAATTTCTCAAACTCTCCGCCTTTTTGGCGGCCTGCAACCATTATGCGGAATAGGTGTCGTATCCCGGATCGAAGTCACGCGAATACCGGCTTGTGTAAGCGCTCGTATCGCAGATTCACGGCCGCCGCCGGGGCCTTTGACACGAACTTCGACTTCGCGCATGCCGGCTTCCGTTGCCTTTCGCGCTGCTTCAGACGACGCTTGCTGAGCCGCGAACGGCGTCCCTTTTCGAGAACCGCGGAAACCGCGGGCACCCGACGAACATTGCGAAACCAGATTTCCCTGGGTATCGGTGATCGAGATCAGCGTGTTGTTGAACGACGCCGCAATATGCACGATACCGAAAGGAATGTTCTTCCGCTCTTTTTTCTTAAAAGTCTTTTTCTTAGCTGCTGCTTTAGCCATATCAATTGTCAGTGGTCGGTTATCAGTTGCCAGTTAGCATCAATGCTTCCGCACTGACTGCCGATAACTGACAACCGGTAACTATTTCTTCCCTGGTGCCTTCTTCTTCGCGACCGCCGCTTTACGCGGGCCTTTACGGGTACGAGCGTTCGTGGACGTACGCTGGCCGCGAACCGGCAAGCTGCGGCGATGACGCAGGCCCCGATAGCATCCGATGTCCATCAGACGCTTAATATCCATTTGAACCCTTTTTCGCAGATCGCCCTCGATCTCGCCTTCGCCGTCGAGTATCGAACGGATCTTGTTCAGTTCGTCTTCACTCAGATCGCGGATCTTTGCATCTACGCTGACGCCGGCTTTCCCGAGGATGTCGGTCGCGCGCGATTTTCCGATGCCGTAAATATACGTCAAACCAATTTGTGCCCTCTTTTGGGGCGGCAGATCAACTCCAGCT